>CALZJQ010000023.1 GCA_945787895.1 uncultured Prevotella sp.
ACAAAACAACCAGACAACAAAACAACCAGACAACAAAACAACCAGACAACAAAACCACATCATTTCCTTTCAAATTCCAAGGAAGATGGGAGTTTTTGCCATTTACCTTTTTTTGCAAACTTTATGGTAGAGCCGGACTTCTGTCTGAGAGAATAAATGTTTTTCGTGCTGTCGTAAGTCAGCGTGGCAATGAGGTCTTCAGAGCCATAATCGTTGATGATTTCCAAGGTTGCAGTGTTGCTCTTGCGGTCTATCTCCACGGAGGTGACTATCCAGCAACGGGAATCCTTTGAGCTCTTGATGTAGCCGGAGACCTTGCCGAACAGCTCCTGACCTTGAATAAGTATGTCGTTGTCAATGAAATCCATGCGGATAAGCACATCATACTCCTTATTATATATGTCGCCTACGAAAAAGGAGTCGGCACAGGCTGAGGCCTTGTTCTCAGTCTGTGGATGAATGTTGCATGAATAATATTCATTGTTGGCAGAAGTGATGTCGGGAAAAACACAGAGGGCAATAAGCGCCGAAATGATATTTGTTCTCATCATATTCGCATTGGTTGAAATGGAGACGTATAGTAATGATGCGGACAAAGTTACACAATGTAAATCAATAATATGGCTTGTTTTTCCAAAAAAATCATCGTTATTAATAAAAATACAACATTTTTTCACTATCTTTGCACACGACATGAGTATTATTTCACATTTTTAAATATTGGAAAAAGTGTTGAAACCTGATTATATATTCGAGAGTAGTTGGGAGGTTTGCAACAAAGTAGGTGGTATTTATGCAGTTTTATCCACCCGAGCAAAGACCCTTCAGGATGCAATGCCCGATAGAATAATCTTTATCGGTCCCGATTGTTGGGGAGACAGCAAAAGCCCGTATTTCATTGAAGACGAAAGTCTGTTCGCCGATTGGAAGGAGGAGGCGGCAAAGTCTGGTCTGAATATCAAGACTGGACGATGGGATATTCCAGGAATGCCAGTCAGCATTCTCGTGGATTTCCATCCGTATTTCGAGGAGAAGAATGCGATATATGGCGATATGTGGAACGACTGGAAGGTGGATTCGCTCCATGCTTATGGTGACTATGATGAGGCCAGTATGTTCTCTTACGCAGCGGCAAAGGTAGTGGAGAGTTTCTACGACTACTTTGATTTGAAGGACAAGAAAGTCATTTATCACGGCAATGAATGGATGACAGGTCTCGGACTCCTGTATATCAAGAAGCACTATCCCAAGATAGCTACGATATTCACCACGCATGCCACGTCTATCGGACGTTCCATAGCAGGAAACAACAAGCCGCTGTACGACTATCTTTGGGCATACAACGGTGACCAGATGGCTGAAGAGCTCAATATGCAGTCCAAGCATTCTATCGAAAAGCAGACGGCTTTCGGAGTGGATTGCTTCACTACCGTGAGCGAGATTACAGCCCATGAATGCAGGGAACTGATAGGAAAACCTGTTGATGTGATACTGCCTAACGGCTTTGAGAATGATTTCGTGCCAAAGGCGGCTGTATTCACAAGGAAAAGAAAGGCTTCCCGCAAGAAACTCCTGCAGATAGCCAACTGCCTGACAGGATGTGATTTCGAAGATGATACGCTGATTATCGGCACAAGCGGACGCTATGAGTTCCGCAACAAGGGTATAGACGTCTTTGTAGAAGCAATGAACAGGCTTAATCGTGACGAGAGACTCGCAAAGCAGGTGGTTGCCTTCGTGGAAGTCCCTGCATGGGTGGGAGATGCGCGTCAGGACTTGCAGGAGAGAATGGCAAGCGGAAAGACGTATGACACGCCGCTTGAGGTACCTATGGTGACCCACTGGCTGCACAACATGGACAGGGACAACGTTCTTTCCATGATGAAGTACAACGATATGCAGAACAGGAAGGAAGACAAGGTGAAGCTGATTTTCCTGCCATGCTATCTTACTGGAAACGATGGTATTGTCGATATGCCATACTATGATGTCATCATAGGAAAGGACCTCTCGGTATATCCTTCTTACTACGAGCCTTGGGGTTATACACCTCTTGAGTCTGTAGCATTCAAGGTGCCGTGTATAACAACCGATTTGGCTGGCTTCGGTCTGTGGGCAAACTCGCTGAAAGGAAGTTACAGCGAACTGGAAGATGGAGTAAAGACTATCCACAGGACTGACTACAATTTCTCTGAGGTGGCAGACACGATAAAGGATACTGTTGCCAAGTTCAGTAATATGACTGACAGCCAGATAAAGAAGGCAAGGAAGGCTGCGGAGAATGTGTCAAGGAAAGCTCTCTGGAGCGAGTTTATCCGCTGCTATTGGCAGGCTTACGACTTTGCGCTCAGCAGGGTAGGTCATATAGAATGAGTAGGATAAGGTGTCATGCTTTCGCAAGTCAATGACTTGCTCGGTTTCATACGGTTATGAGGTTTTAAGGTTATATGGTTGTGCGGAAGTTACTATAAGTTTGGCAAATCTCCTTAAAACCTTAAAACCTTAGAACCTTAGAACCGAAAATTCAGTAAGATGTAAACAGGTATTCGAATAAACAGGATTCATAAATATTATACAATTTGTTTAATTATGAAAATCAAAGCTGATTATGTAAACTCTCCTATTTGGAAAGAGTTTAATGTAAAGTCAACTCTTCCGGAAGAGTTGCAGTGCCTTGATGAACTCGCACACAATATGTGGTGGGTTTGGAACTACGATGCACGTGAGATGTGGCGTAGTCTCGATGAGGATTTGTATGAAAAGGTTGCACATAACCCCGTAATGCTCCTTGAGCAGCTGAGTTATGAGCGTAAGGAGGAAATCGTGAAGGACAAGAAAATCATGAAGGACGTGAAGGCTGTATATAAGCGTTTCCGTGCTTACATGGATGTAAAGCCAAACGCAGAGCGTCCTTCGGTAGCTTACTTCTCTATGGAGTTCGGTATCCACAACTCCCTCAAGATTTATTCCGGCGGTCTCGGTATGCTCGCAGGCGACTACATCAAGGAGGCTTCTGACTCCAACGTAGATATGTGTGGCGTTGGCTTCCTCTATCGTTTCGGCTACTTCAAGCAGAGCCTCTCTATGGATGGACAGCAGATTGCCAACTATGATGCACAGAACTTTACATCACTGCCTATCACCCGCACTCTCGACGAGAACGGCAACCAGGTGGTTGTGGACGTTCCATATATGAACTACATGGTACATGCCCTCGTATGGCAGGCTAACGTAGGTCGCGTGACTCTGTATCTCCTTGATACTGACAATGACATGAACTCTGAGTATGACCGTCCTATCACTCACGCACTCTATGGCGGTGACTGGGAAAACCGACTCAAGCAGGAGATACTCCTCGGTATCGGTGGCATACTGACTCTCAAGAAACTCGGTATCAAGAAGCAGGTATATCACTGCAATGAGGGTCATGCTGCCCTCTGCAACCTCCAGCGTCTCGTAGATTATATCAAGGAAGGACTCAACTTCCAGCAGGCTCTTGAGGTAGTCCGCGCTTCTTCTCTCTATACAGTCCACACTCCTGTTCCTGCAGGACACGACTATTTCGACAAAGACCTCTTTGGAAAATACATGGGAGGTTATCCTCAGATGCTCGGTATCTCATGGAATGAGTTCATTGGCATGGGCCGCATCAATCCTGATGATGACAACGAGCGCTTCTGTATGTCAACATTCGCCTGCAACACTTGTCAGGAGGTAAACGGTGTGTCAATGCTCCACGGTTGGGTCTCTCAGAAGATGTTCGCTCCTATCTGGAACGGTTACTATCCAGAGGAGAACCACGTAGGATATGTCACCAACGGCGTTCACTTCCCATCATGGTGCGCTACAGAGTGGAGAAAGGTATATGACAAGTATCTCAAGAAAGGATTCTATGAGGATCAGTCCAACGAGGAACTGTGGCATGGCATCTACGATTGCCCTGATTCTGAGATTTGGGAGACCCGTATGGCACTCAAGAAGAAGCTCGTCAAGTACATCCGTGAAAAGTTTGCAGAGAACTGGTTGAAGAATCAGGGTGACCCTGCACGCGTGGTTTCTCTCCTTGAGCGCATCAATCCTAATGCCCTCATGATTGGTTTCTGCCGTCGTTTCGCCACTTACAAGCGTGCTCACCTCCTCTTCACAGACCTTGAGCGTCTTTCTAAGATTGTCAACAATCCGGAGCGTCCCGTTCTCTTCTTCTTCTCTGGTAAGGCTCACCCCGCTGACGGAGCAGGACAGGGACTCATCAAGCGCATCTATGAGATAAGCCAGCGTCCTGAGTTCCTTGGCAAGATTATCTTCCTCGAGGACTATGACTTCCAGCTTGCTCGCCGTCTCGTTTCTGGTGTTGACATTTGGATGAATACTCCTACACGTCCTCTTGAGGCATCAGGTACTTCAGGTGAGAAGGCAGAGATGAATGGTGTAGTAAACCTCTCCGTTCTTGACGGATGGTGGGTAGAAGGCTATCGTAAAGGCGCAGGTTGGGCTCTCAAGCAGGAGCGTACTTACGAGAACCAGGGTTATCAGGACCAGCTCGATGCAGCTACCATCTACGGAATGCTGGAGAACGAAATAGTACCTCTCTACTACAGTACAAACAAGGATGGCTATTCAGAGGATTGGATAAAGGTAATCAAGAACTCCATCGCTACTATTGCTCCGCACTACACCATGAAGCGTCAGCTTGACGATTACTATGACAAGTTCTATTGCAAACTTGCCAAGCGTGCGGCAGAGGTGACTGCAAACGATAACCAGCTCGCTAAGGAAATAGCACAGTGGAAAGAAAATGTAGCTGAGCGTTGGGATGGTATTAAGGTAGTATCTTCTGATACTTCTGTTCTCACCTCGGGAGCTGAAACTGGTAAGGAATATACTATTCAGTATGTTATCGACGAACAGGGACTCAACGATGCTGTGGGCCTCGAACTCGTTTCACTCAAGAACGACCAGGACACTTCTGACCGCCGCATCCAGAAGGTGACACCGTTCACAATGATTAAGCAGGAGGGTAATCTCTACACCTTTGAATGCAAGATTTCTGTGAACAATGCCGGAAGCTTCAAGACTTGCGTGCGTATGTTCCCTAAGAATGACAAGCTTCCACATCGTCAGGACTTCTGCTACATCAAGTGGCTTGAGTAATTTCGTGAGATTATTTCTGGGTGGGCTGAGAATGGTCGTGTAGGATTTTTGTCAGACCCATCAGAAATATCATGCAATAATGATGAGTTCCATCAGCTTCTATCTGTAGGACAGAAGGTGGTGGAACTCTTTTTGTCTTGTTGACAGTCTTTCAACGGAGGGCAAATATCTTGAAATTTTCCATCGTATGTATAAAAAAGTTACAAAATATTTGCAAGAGAGAAAAAAAAATCGTACCTTTGCACCGCATTTGAGAAAAGGTTCGGCTAAAGAACACGTTTCTGTTTTCAGGAAGGTTGGGTGAGTGGCTGAAACCACCAGTTTGCTAAACTGACGTGCGGGTTACCGTACCGGGGGTTCGAATCCCCCACCTTCCGCAAATCTTTAATCAAATGCCCGTCGGTGGGTTCATCTAGTGGCCTAGGATACCGGCCTCTCACGCCGGGTACACGGGTTCGACTCCCGTACCCACTACATCTTTCATAAGCAAATAATTCTATTCGGTGGGTTCATCTAGTGGCCTAGGATACCGGCCTCTCACGCCGGGTACACGGGTTCGACTCCCGTACCCACTACCAGTAATGTTACAAGCGGTACTCAATTTTTCTTTTGGGTATCGCATTTTTGTTTTTCAATGTTTGTTGTTAAATTTTCGCAGGTTGACAATTTGCCCGGAAATGTCAGGCTATTTGGAAAAATGTCAGTGTTTTTTTCGGAATTATGTGGAGACTGTTTCCATGCTCCTGGAAAAGTGAAGCTGACATAATAATACCTGAAACCAATAATAACGGGAAAGCGATAGCCGTGCGAAACTTGAGTCAGTCGTTCTCTATGTTTTCGTCAAGATACTTTTTTCGCAATACTTCACTCGCAGGACTCTTTCTCCTCCTGTTTCTGCCTCTCACTGTCACTGCGCAGAAATGGAATAAAGACTATCAGGACTATATTGACAAATACAAGGATATTGCCATTGAGCAGATGGTAAAACATGGCATTCCTGCCAGTATCACCCTCGCTCAGGGAATATTGGAGAGTGGGGCAGGGAAGAGTGTACTCGCAGTGAAGGGAAATAATCATTTCGGTATTAAATGTCACGAATGGAGCGGTCCTACGATGATAAAGAGTGATGACAGACCAGATGATTGCTTCCGCGTTTACAAGAATGCGAGGCAAAGTTTTGAGGACCACAGTGCTTTTCTGCAACGTCCGAGGTATAAATCATTGTTCGGTCTTTCACGCAGTGACTATCGTGCCTGGGCAAAGGGACTGAAGGAATGTGGTTATGCCACAAATCCATCCTATCCGCAGTTGTTGATCAGTCTTATAGAGACTTATAATCTTTATACCTTCGACAATAAGAAGCATTATGACCATGATGCGGCCAGGCATCCAGGGAAGAATACTGCAATATCTATTACTAATCCTCATCAGGTATTCTCTTATAACAAGAACTATTACATACGTGCCCGTAGGGGAGACAGTTTCGTTTCTCTCAGTAAGGAACTCAATATCAGTGCAAAACGCCTTGCAAGCTATAATGAACTGGACAAGGATTACGTATTGAAAGAGGGTGATGTCATCTATCTGAAGAAGAAGCAAAAGAAAGCTGTGAAAGACTTCAAACGTCGTCCTCACGTAGTGAAACAAGGGGATAGCATGTATTCCATTGCGCAAATGTATGGCATCCGCCTCTCAAGTCTATACAAGAAGAATCATCTTTCCGGTGTCTATCAGCCACGTGTAGGCGACGTACTTGTCGTTTATTGATTTCAGTGATAATCTGCAGCGCATCTTTCTTGTTTTTCTAATAACACCATTGGCTTGTCCCGTAATTGCAATGCGGGATTTGTAACATCGTGTATTAAAAAACATTAAAAATCATATGTATATTTTGCTGATAATATAATAATCAAGTATTTTTGTCAAACAATTATGTTATTTGCCTGCCTTGTCGTGGATGGGACAGGTTAGTATTAACGAAATGATTTCAGAATTATGAAAAAGATTTTTATGGCTGCCGTACTGTCTATTGTGGCATTGACGGTTTCAGCGCAAATCAAGAGTGTTGACATTAAGGGCGACCTCCGCAGTGATTTCGGTATTGGACTAGGCATTAGTGGAGACCTTACAGAGAAATTTGAGTTCTCTCCAGCTTTGAATTATTATTTCATTGATGATGTCTCCAATTTCCAGTTGGAGGCTGATTTCCACTACAAGTTGCCTGTTGCTTCCGATTTCTCTTGCTATCCTATCTTGGGTATTGGTTTGAATTACGCCAAGTCAAAGGGTTGTGATGGCGAGACAGATTTTTTGGTAAACATCGGCGGTGGAGTAAAGTATGATTTCACTCCAAACATTGCAGGCTTCGTAGAGTGCAAGTACCAATGGATAGACGGTGGAGATGACACTTATTTCTCACTGGGTGTAAAGATTGGTATTTAGAAAATTAGTTCGCATACATACTTTATAGAGCCTACACTGGAAAAAATATCCCCATTGGTAAATATTGCCAATGGGGATTTTTGCAAATATATTATCTTGGGACAAGCTGGTGTTACAGTTTTGAGAATGCCTGGTCAAGGTCAGCAATGATATCGTCAATGTGTTCTACACCGATGGACAGGCGGATGGTAGAAGGAGTGATGTGCTGTTCTGCGAGTTCTTCAGGGGACAGCTGTGAGTGAGTCGTCGTGTACGGATGTATTACGAGTGACTTGACATCTGCGACATTGGCAAGGAGAGAGAATATCTTGAGATTGTCAATGAATGTCCATGCTTCCTTTTCTCCTCCTTTTATCTCGAAGGTAAATATGCTGCTTGCTCCGTTAGGGAAATATTCCTTGTACAGAGAGTTTGATGGATGGTCAGGAAGGGATGGATGATTGACCTTTGCAACCTTTGGATGGTTTTTCAGGTAGTCCACCACTTTAAGCGCATTAGCCACGTGACGCTCAATACGAAGAGGCAGTGACTCCACTCCCTGAAGGAGAATCCATGCGTTGAATGGAGAAATCGTGGCACCGGTATCACGTAGAAGTACCGCACGAATCCTTGTCACGAATGCGGCCGCACCTGCTACGTCAGCAAATATTGCGCCGTGATAGGAAGGGTCTGGCTTTGCAAGTGTAGGGTATTTCTCGGCATTTGCCTTGAAATCGAACTTTCCTGCATCCACTATTACTCCGCCGAGAGAGCTTCCGTGACCGCCAATGAACTTTGTCGCAGAGTGGACTACGATGTCTGCACCATGTTCTATCGGGCGGATAAGGATCGGGGCAAACGTGTTATCTACAATAAACAGCACGTTGTGGCGATGCGCTATCTCTGCTATTGCATCGAGATTTGTGACGTCTGAGTTAGGGTTGCCGAGCGTTTCTGCATAAACGACTTTGGTATTGTGGCGTATTGCATTTTCTACGGCTTCGAGGTCACTGAAATCTACTATGCTGTATTCTACGCCCTGTGTGGTGAGTGTGTGAGTGATAAGGTTGTAACTGCCTCCGTACAGATTGTCAGCAGCTACTATATGGTCACCGTTCTGCAATACATTCTGCAGGGCATAGGTGATGGCTGCTGCACCGGAAGCGACTGCAAGGCCTGCCACTCCTCCTTCAAGTGCTGCTATTCTTTGTTCAAAGACGCCTTGGGTAGAGTTTGTCAGACGACCGTAAATGTTGCCGGCATCGCGAAGTCCGAAGCGGTCAGCCGCATGTTGTGAGTTACGGAAGACGTATGATGTAGTCTGATATATGGGTACTGCGCGAGAGTCTGTTGCTGGATCTGCCTGTTCCTGACCTACATGAAGTGCGAGTGTTTCGAGATGTAATTTCTGATTTGACATAGTCTTGTTCCTTTCTTTACTTTTATGTCCTCTGTGGGGTTGACGAAAAGGACTTTTGTGTTAATAATTTGATTTCTGATGCAAAGTTACATATTTTTGGTGTTATATTCCAAGAATTCTTTGTAATATTAGAAAAACTTACTAACTTTGCACCGCTGACAGAATAATATTCTAAAGAAACACATACTTATGGCAACGAAACATATTATTGAATCACTTGACAATGTAGATATTGCAATATTGCGGTGCCTGCAACAGGACGCCCGTCTTACAATAAAGGAAATATCGAGGGAAGTAAACCTTAGCAGTACTCCAGTATTTGAACGTATCAAGAGAATGGAGCGTGAAGGCTTTATAAAGAGGTATGTCACGATATTGGATGCAGAAAAGATGCACAAGGGCTTTATGGTTTTCTGCAGTGTCAAATTGTCTCCTCTCAATAGGGCAGTGGCTCAGGAGTTTTGTGAAACGATACGTAATATTCCCGAGGTCACTGAATGCTATAATATTTCGGGACGTTTTGATTACCTCCTGAAGGTACACGCTCCGGACATGAAATATTATCAGGAGTTTGTACTCAATGTTCTTGGTCAACTGCCAATGCTTGGAGCCTTGGAATCAACATTCGTCATGGAAGAGATAAAGAATGATTTTGGCGTGGCGATATAAATTTATTAATCTTCCGCAAGTAGTTTCCGGTTGTTCGGTTTTAGGTTGTGGGTTGTTGCTTGATATGTTCCCAATGGAGTCTTCTCGAGAGGCAAGACTAACTAACAACCGGGAACCAACAACCCACAACCCACAACCAACAACCCACAAAAAAATAATTTATGTTGGTTTTCAGAAGAACAGGAAGGGTATTAGTCCTTTCAGGCACAAAAAAAGTCTTAATCGTGATGATTAAGACTTTTTTTTGTACACCCTCAGAGGCTCGAACTCTGGACACCCTGATTAAGAGTCAGGTGCTCTACCAACTGAGCTAAGGGTGCAACTCAAATATGTTTCTTGCTTTTGTACACCCTCAGAGGCTCGAACTCTGGACACCCTGATTAAGAGTCAGGTGCTCTACCAACTGAGCTAAGGGTGCAACTCTTTTTGCATCATTTCTGAATTGCGGTGCAAAGGTAGTCATATTATTTTATACTACCAAGTTTTTTGTCCGTTTTTTTCTGCAAAAAGCCAATCTGTTTTTGAATATTGATTAATATCAATCCTTGTATAGGTCAATCAGATAAGCGGCGCGTATGGTTATGTTGGATGAGCGTGATACTCCGAAGTAGTCTCTTTTAGAGTCTCCGTACAGGTTTCCGAGACCATAGTAATAGCGGGCTTCCAACTGAAAGCGACCTATCTTCCGTAGATGTACTTCAAGTCCGAGACCTGCTGTGATGCCGTAGTCAAACGCATTCTCTACTTTCATCGTGTCTTGCGCAGTGACCTTGTTGGTACGTTTGGAGTAATTGGCAGTCTCGGGCGTAAAGTTCGTGGCTGTCTTTTCTGAGATGAGATAGCCGAGTTGTGGACCTGCATTGAAATAGAATGACGCTCCATTGTATTCCTTTCCCCATCTAAGGTGAGCCAGGACGGGAATCTGGACGTAGTTCAGTGTACGTCGGTAGTACTCGTTCTCTTCTGGATTGGCTGTGGAAGGGACGGGCTTGTTGTCCATGTCGAGAATGTCTTCCTCCCATCCCATTTGGGAATAGTTAATCTCAGCCTGAATGGAACATATAGACTTGAAATATTTCTCGCAGGTATATCTCAGGACAAGTCCCCCTTCGAGGCCCGATTTCATTTTCTGGTTCACCTTGGGTTGAAAAGTGACGCTGGAGAGGTTGCATCCTCCGTGAAATCCTACGGCATAGAGATTGCGGTGTTCTCCTACCTGTGCCTTTGCCGCCAGTGTGCATACTAATATAAATAATGTGGTGATAATCTGTTTCATCTCTTTGTCTTGCCGCTGCATGTTAATAGCTGATGGATTCTATCGCCCCCATCGGCTTGAAGTGAATTAGTTGAAAAGCGTTGTTGCGGAAGCCGCCGTTCTTGCCTTTCGTGAAATAAAGAGGCGTCTGCAGCGGGGTAGCATACAGCTGTGTCCGCAATCCTCTGAAATCTTTCTTGTACTTGTATATTCCTCCAATGAAGTACATGGCATGGTCAAAACCTGTGGCGGCAAAATGAGGAAGGGCATTCATCATGTCGGAGCCGAACCTTTCCTTGTATTGCTGCTCGAACTGCTGCACGACATTTGATTTCTCATTATAATAATATGTCGTGGGGACATACACGTCATATTTGCTGAAGTATTCTTCATTTTGATTGTATTTGTAGTACATCTGCCATTCAGTATATCCGAACATGGATATTTCCACATTCCTGTTTTCTCTCGTGAGAATGTCAAGTTTGCGCATTGCCGCTGTGAGTTGCGGTGAGCGACCGGTGTTGAGGATGACAATGTTACGTTTTGTCAGGGAGAATGCCTTGGCAAAGTACTGGTCTGAGGAATTGAGATTTGTGATGTTGTACTCTATTCCTTTCTCTTCCAATTTCTTGCGGAGCGCAAAAGTGAAGATTCCTTTTTGCGATGTAGTGTCATTGCAGTCGATGAACACGGGATGATAGCCAGAGAATCTTTCCAAGAAAGCTGCGATGCTTTTTTCGGAAAGAGTCTGCTGGGATTGGTAAATCTGGAAAATGTTCTCGTTTGTATCTACGTGATTTCCGGATATGGAGAAAGGAATCACCATCCGTATGTCGTTCTTTTTGCAGAAATCTCCGAGATTCTTTACCTGACGGGTATATAGCGGACCAAAGACAAGGTCAAGGTGTTGGGCGTTCTTGTCAAGCAGGGTAGTGCGAATGTCAGCGTCTATTGGTACGTTCCATGCGTGGATGTTGATGCTGATACCTTCGCTTTTCATCTTTTCCACAGCCATCAGTATTCCGCGGTAGTACTCTACCATTCTCCTTCCATCTCCATCGACATCATGCAGAGGCAGCATGATACCGACATCCACAGAGGTCTTGGCAGGAGCGGGAGCAGTGGCGGCAGTGTTCTTTTTCTGAGGTGTGCTTGCTGTCTTTGACGGAATATTGATGACGTCACCCTTTTTCAGGTCATATCCTGGAGTGCGCATTACGGGATTTGCATCAATCAGTCTGTCAATGGTAATGCCGTATTCCCTTGCTATGCCGAATATCGTCTCGTGTTTTTTTACCTTGTGAGTCGTTACGGTCTGTGCGAGGGAAACGCCGTGCAGGAATGTCAGCAAGAGGGCAAATAGTATTGTTTTCAGATTCATTTTCGTGTTATTTTTTATTTTCCGATGCAAAAATACAAATTTTTTCATTATTAATCAACATAATTCCGTAAATTTGCAGAAAATTTGGAATCTTATAACCTTACAATATCCCGAAATGAGTACATATTTAGACAGAATCTTTATCATACTTTCCGGTCTTTTCCTGTATGCGATGCCTTCAAATGCGCAGGAAAACATTCCTGTCATTTCCCCCACAGCCACGTTTACCACCTCGGAAGGCGAAACGATGGAGGCGACGGAGTATTCCGGTTCTGCTCCATTGTCAGTGCATCTGACACCAAATGTGGAGAATCCGGATGGTTATTCCGCTTATTATGAGTGGAGGTTTTACAAGGAAGGACAGTCCATTGACGAGCCTTACCTGATACGGTACGAGGAGGAGACTGACTTTACTTTCATGGAGGCAGGAGGTCATTGCATTGCACTGATAGCATATTTTACCAGCGGTAACGACACGATAGCGAAATATGATGCGGATTATTGGAATGAAATGACTCCCATACGCATATCCATCAGTACGAGCAAGCTGGATTTCCCGAATGCCTTTTCGCCAAACGGAGACGGCACGAACGACATTTACCGTGCCAAGCCTGAGTATCAGTCCATCGTGGAATTCCGTGCCATAATATACAACAGGTGGGGACAGAAACTCTTTGAGTGGACAGACCTGGAAGGTGGTTGGGACGGTACTTATAAAGGATCTCCCGTGAAACAGGGTGTCTATTATTGTCACGTAGTGGCAAAGGGTGCTGACGGCAGACGTTACAACATCAAGAAGGATGTCAATCTTCTCCGTACATTTGACTCCAGTGTAGATGCCGGGGGAGGGATGGCAGGTCAGTAGTTGTATGTTTGATATTCGAAGAAAAGATAGGAAATGATAGAAGTTTACGGAGCAAGAGTTCACAATCTCAAGAATATTGATGTAAAGATACCTCGATACAGTCTTTCCGTCATCACGGGACTGTCGGGTTCCGGCAAGTCTTCCTTGGCTTTTGACACGATATTTGCAGAGGGACAGAGGAGGTATATCGAGACTTTCTCTGCCTATGCCCGCAATTTCCTCGGAGGACTGGAGCGTCCTGACGTAGATAAGATAACAGGATTGTCGCCGGTAATAAGCATTGAGCAAAAGACTACCAACAGAAATCCACGCTCTACCGTAGGCACCACGACGGAGATATATGACTACCTCCGACTGCTCTATGCCCGTGCAGGCACGGCTTACAGTTACCTTTCCGGGGAAAGGATGGTGAAATATACTGAGGAACAGGTGACGGAGATGATACTCCGTGACTATAACGGGAAGCGGATAATAATCCTTGCTCCTGTCGTCAGGAACAGGAAAGGTCACTATCGGGAACTATTTGAGCAGTTGAGGAGAAAGGGTTTCCTGCAGGTGCGTGCAGATGAAGAGATACTGGAACTGACCCCCAACATGAAGCTGGACCGCTACAAGAACCATAACATTGAGGTCGTGGTGGATAAACTGGCTGTAAAGGACGGTGACGAAGAGCGTCTCAGGAATACAGTCCGCATTGCAATGCAGCAGGGAGACGGACTCATCATGATACTCGACAAGGATTCTGCCCAGGCAAAGTTCTATTCGAGGCGACTGATGTGCCCCATCACGGGCATCGCATACAAGGACCCTGCCCCCAACATCTTTTCATTCAACTCGCCTGAAGGTGCCTGTCCCCACTGCAAGGGTCTCGGCATGATAAACGAGATAGACATGAAGAAGGTCATTCCTGACGACGGCAAGTCTATCCATGAGGGAGGAATAGCCCCGTTGGGAAAATACAGGAACCAGATGATTTTCTGGCAGGTGTCGGCTTTGCTGGAACGCAACAGATATGACATCAAGACTCCAATCAGGGAACTCTCGGAGGAAATGATGCACGAAATCCTCTATGGCAGTCTTGACAGGGTGCGTATCAGCAAGGAGACTGCCCGGACGTCGAGTGACTGTTTCACGGAGTTTGACGGAGTGGTAAAGTATCTCCGTCAGGTAATGGAGAATGACGAGTCCGCCGCCGGACAGAAATGGGCGAGCCAGTTCATGGGTATGGTGAAATGTCCGGAATGCAATGGTTCGCGTCTTAACAAGGAAGCGTTGTCATATCGTCTCTGGGATAAGAATATCTTTGAACTTAACGGCATGGACATAGGTCAGTTGTATGATTGGCTTGAAGAATTGCCGCAACATCTGGATGAGAGGCAGAAGAAGATAGCGGGGGAGATAGTCAAGGAAATACGTACACGGTTGAAATTCATGCTCGACGTCGGTCTGGACTATTTGTCTCTCGGACGTCAGTCTGCAAGTCTCTCAGGCGGTGAGAGCCAGCGCATCCGGCTTGCCACCCAGATAGGCAGCCAGCTTGTCAATGTCCTTTACATTCTTGATGAACCGTCAATAGGCCTGCATCAGAGAGACAATGACCGACTGATAACATCCCTCAAACAGTTGCGTGACCTCGGCAATACGGTCATCGTGGTGGAGCATGACCAGGAAATGATGCTTGCCGCCGACTATATCGTGGACATTGGTCCGAAGGCAGGAAGGAAAGGAGGTGAGATAGTGTTTCAGGGAACGCCTGCTGAGATGCTGAAGCAACATACCATTACTGCCGACTATCTGAACGGGAGAAAGACGATAGCCGTGCCTGAGCGACGCAGGCAGGGAAACGGGAATAGTATCGTGATACGCGGGGCTTCAGGAAACAACCTGAAGCACGTCGATGTGGAATTTCCTCTTGGAAAACTGATAGTGGTGACAGGTGTCTCTGGTTCCGGCAAGAGTACACTCATCAATGAGACCCTGCATCCGATACTGTCCCGGCATTTCTACCGTTCCTTGAAGAAGCCGATGCCATACGTTTCCGTCGAAGGTGTTGACAAAATAGATAAGGTGGTAGATGTGGATCAGTCGCCTATAGGAAGAACGCCGAGAAGCAATCCCGCCACATACTCGGGGGTCTTTGCTGATATCCGCTCGCTCTTCGTCGGTCTTCCCGAAGCTAAGATAAGGGGCTACAAGGCAGGCCGGTTCTCTTTCAACGTAAAGGGCGGCAGGTGTGAAGGCTGTTCAGGCAACGGTTACAAAACCGTGGAGATGAATTTCCTTCCGGATGTGATGGTTCCATGCGAGGTATGCCAGGGAAAACGGTATAACAGGGAGACTCTTGAGGTAAGGTATAAGGGAAAGAGCATCTCGGACGTTCTTGACATGACTGTCAACCAGGCTGTCGTTTTTTTTGAATCAGTGCCAGCTATATTGCAGAAGATAAAGACTTTACAGGATGTCGGACTCGGATATGTAAAGCTGGGTCAGCCTTCCACGACGCTTTCGGGAGGAGAGAGCCAGCGCATGAAGCTTGCTGCGGAGCTGTCCAAGCGTGATACGGGAAAGACTCTGTATATCCTCGACGAACCGACGACGGGCTTGCATTTTGAGGACATCCGCATTCTCATGGATATATTGCAGAAACTCGTGGATAAGGGAAATACCGTCATCGTCATTGAGCATAACCTTGACGTCATACGTCTGGCAGACCATATCATAGACATGGGACCCGAGGGCGGACGCAACGGAGGCATGGTCGTGGCAACCGGCACACCAGAGGAAATCCAGAAATCAGGCAAAGGATATACAGCAAGATATTTGTAGAATAATCCAAATACTCTTGGACAGGAGTAGAATCCATTGTTATTTTTTTGAAAAAAACACTTGTAAATAATGCTATATTAGCAAAAAAAGTAGTACATTTGCAACAAAAACCAAAACTATACTAATTAACAAACATATTAAATCTAATTTACAATGAAAAAATTCAATGATGAAAATTTCCTGCTCGAAACAAAGACAGCGCAGGATCTGTATCACAACCATGCCGCAAAGATGCCTATCATCGACTACCACTGTCACCTTATTCCACAGATGGTAGCAGAGAACAAACGCTTTGATTCCATTGCCCAGATATGGCTCATGGGAGACCACTACAAGTGGCGCGCCATGCGTTCCAACGGCATAGACGAGCGTTTCTGCACCGGCAAGGATACTACTGACTGGGAGAAGTTTGAGAAATGGGCTGAGACCGTGCCATATACCTTCCGCAATCCTCTCTATCACTGGACTCACCTTGAGCTGAAAACAGCTTTCGGCATCGATACGCTCCTCAATCCGGAGACGGCACGTGAGATTTACGACAACTGCAACGAGCAGATAAAGAACGACCCGAAGTTCTGCCCGCGCGGCATGATGGAGCACTACAACGTAAAGGTCGTATGCACCACTGACGACCCTGCAGATACCTTGGAGTGGCATAAGGTGGTAATGGACGACCCTACTGCCAAGACACGTATGCTCCCTACATGGCGTCCTGATGCAGGTATGAACATCGAGGCTGCTACGTGGAAAGCATATATTGAAAAGTTGTCAGCAGTAGCAGAGATGCCTATCACTTGTTTTGCAGAACTTAATGCGGCTCTGCAGAAGCGTCATGACTTCTTCGAGTCAATGGGATGCCGACTCTCTGACCATGGTATTGAAGAGTTCTATGATGAGCCATACACAGAAGTTGAGATTGACGCAATCATGAAGAAGGCACTTGCTGGCGAAACAATCACCAAGGAAGAGGAACGCAAGTACAAGCACGCTTATATGTATGAACAGGGCAAGATGGACTATGCTTCCGGCTGGACACAGCAGTATCACTACGGAGCAATTCGCAACAACAACTCAAAGATGTTTGCACAGCTCGGTCCTGACACTGGTTTTGACTCTATCGGAGAGTTTACCACGGCAAAGGCGATGTCTCGTTTCCTTGACGAACTCAACACGAACGGTACCCTTGCCAAGACTATTCTCTACAACCTCAACCCATGTGCCAACGAAGTCATCGCCACCATGCTCGGCAATTTCCAGGACGGTTCCGTGGCAGGCAAGATACAGTTTGGCTCAGGATGGTGGTTCCTCGACCAGAAGGACGGCATGGAGAAGCAGATGAATGCGCTCTCAGTGCTCGGACTCCTTTCAAGGTTCGTGGGTATGCTGACCGACTCACGCTCGTTCCTCTCATATCCCCGTCACGAGTATTTCCGCCGCACCCTCTGCAACCTTCTTGGAAACGACATCGAGAAAGGTCTCATTCCATTCACGGGATACGAAGAGAAGCGTGTGCGCCAGATGGTGGAAGACATCTGCTACAACAATGCGGCGAGCTATTTCAATTTCTGATTGGACGTGAGTCCGACGTATAGGACAAAATGCGACAAAAAGAATGTCAATGGTATTGCGTGGCAATATCATTGACATTACAATGTAAAAGCGTTGATATTACATGGTAAAAGCCAAGCTTTTGCGACGTAATATCAACGCTTTTGTATTGTGTTGGTCCTTAGTCTGTTACGAAATCATTGCAAGAATTTGACAATAGGACAAAATAATCATTGGCACACGATATGGAACGATGGCAGATGACGCCCCATACTGGCGGTTTCCTGAGTGCCGCCGCCCCGGAAGGGAAGTCCCGCAGGTCTGCCGGCATCCGTCGAAATCATGTGCTCTCCGGCCTGGTCGAAGAGAAACCCAGACCGTCGCCTATTCATAAACCACAAGGCTGTCAGCCTTTGTCCGGGTCTTGAGCCAGTCGTGCAGGCGGTCGCGTTCTTCAGCGGAAAGGCGCGCCTTCCTGTCCAAGGAGATGATGGCGGCCACATAGTGGAATGTGGCGGTAGTGTCACGTCTCGACTGGACGGCTTTCGAGAGGCTGACCGCTGAAATCTGCGGGAAAAGGCTTTTCAGCTCTTTCTGTATCTCAGGAGTCATTTCCTCTAACTGCGTATAGCTTTCCAGGCGGGTAGATATTTCGGTGATGCTGGCAGACATCTCCAACAGTTTCTGCCTGTCTTCGTTTTTCCTGCCTTTGACCTGCACCATCCTGTCCTGCACCATCATGGCACTGTCAGCCATGCCTCCCTGAATGATGTTCAGGTGATAGTTGGAGAGACGGTAATGCACGAGGTTCTTCTCCGCCGAGCGGATGGTGGAGTCGCCGATCTCACGTCCGACGGCGACGATGTCCAGGATTTTCTGCTTAGAGTCTATGCTTGTGGAGATAATCTGGGTGCCTGCCTGCGACAGCTCCATCTTGACGAAGCGGTTGAGGTTGCTGTCGAAGATGCTGCGCCTGACTATTCCCACGGTCATCAGCAGGGAAGGAATTATCGTAATCACTGCGATGAAGAGAATGGCGCGCTGTGACTTCCTGGCCTGGTTCTCGTTAAGGAACTCCTTGCTGTGGAAGTGCATCATCCTTACACCTGCGTATGTGGCGAGGCTGATGAAGACGGTGTTGATGAAGAAGAGGTAGAAAGCACCGAGGAAATAGAAGAAGTGTCCCGTAGCCAACCCGTAGCCAGCCGTGCAGAGCGGCGGCATCAAGGCTGTGGCGATTGCCACGCCCGGTATGACGTTGCCCTTGCCCTTCGTACACAAGGCGAGTATTCCTGCTGCACCGCCGCACGTGGCTATCAGCACGTCGTAGATGGTGGGAGAGGTACGTGCCAGCAGTTCCGACTGGGCTTCCCCGAGAGGAGTGATGAGGAAATATACGGTGGCTGTCAGGATGCTTATCACGGTGGCAATGGCGAAGTTCTTTGCAGCCCTGCGGAGCAGTTGGAAATCGTTTATTCCTATTGCAAGACCCATTCCGATGATAGGTCCCATGAGCGGGGATATGAGCATGGCTCCGATGATGACAGCGGTGGAGTTGACGTTCAGACCGAGTGATGCGATGAAGATGGCGAATATGAGCACCCAGAGGTTTGCGCCACGGAAACTGACTCCGCTCGTTATCTGTTCCACAATTTCTTTCTCGTCTTCCATGTCATTGATGACGGAGAACTGAGACTTGATTTTTGAGAGTAGTTCAAGGAATGTCATGGGGAGTATGTTGTTTAGTTGTTTTCTCTATGGTTTTGCGGTTTTGCGGTTTTGCGGTTTTACGGAAGTTTGCAAAGGCTGATTGTAATTTCCGCACAACCGTATAACCTTATAACCGTATAACCTTATAACCGTAATTTTGTTGCTTAGTTGGTTGTATGATTTGTTGACAGTATTAGATTCCATTGCAAGGCAAACTATTGAACAACAAGACAACCAAATGTTTCATGTCGGCAAATGTACGTTTTTTTTCTCATTCCGACAAAATATCACGGTTATTTTTGTATAAATCAGTAAGGAAATCTTGTTTTTCGGCAATTATTTTTGCCATTGGTTCGGTTGAGGGTTTTCTTTTCGATTTTGAGGTTATGGGGTTGAGTAGAAGTTGAAGTCTGCCTTGGAAGGTCTCCGAATAACCGAATAACCGTAAAACCATAAAACCTTTTTCAAAAAAATACAAAAAAAAGTTGCTTTTGCCTTCTCTATCTTGAAAAAAAAACGTAACTTTGCATTATGAATCTGAATGTAAAGCATATCTATATATTTCTCGTCTTCATTTTCTCGGTATTTTCGATGCATTCCGCGGCACAGAACGTGGAGTGTGAGGATACGTGCCGTCATATCCATGGAATAGACATCTCCCACTATCAAGGTGACATCTTCTGGGAGACGATAGGCGAAAATTCCAACATGGCATACGTATATATAAAGGCTTCCGAGGGTGGAGACAGGAAAGACCACCGCTTCGAAGAGAACATCAGGATGGCTCGCAGGCACGGACTGAAGGTAGGCTCGTACCATTTCTACCGCTGCAAGACTCCGCAGGAAGTCCAGTTGAGGAACTTCATGGAGCAATGTCTCCCGGATGAGCAGGACCTCGTTCCGATGATTGACGTGGAAACGACGTCCGGTCTTCCCACGCAGCAGTTCTGTGATTCCCTCTTAAAGTTTCTTGAACTCGTGGAGGAAGCCTACAATCAGCGGCCGCTCATCTATACAGGTACGAATTTCTACAACAAGCATCTTTTGGGAAAACTTGACCGTTACCTGATCATGATTGCCCAATATACGAGCCAGGAGCCGGTACTCGCTGATGAGCGAGACATTACCATGTGGCAATATACCGGCAAGGGGCATATCAACGGCATCAACGGATATGTAGATAAGTCGCGCTTCATGGGGCATCACAGTTTGAGGGAACTGCGTTTCCGACACAGGAGAATCAAAAATTCAACTTTCGTAAGGTAGTGCCTGGTTTTAGGTTGGTTAGACTCGCCTCTTGAGAAACCTCCATTGGGCAACATTCCAACCCACAACCTAAAACCAAAAAACAGGAACTTCCAACAACCTAAACCCCCAAAACCAGGAACCAAATTTCTGTTAATGAACAAAGGAGAATAAAAATGGCAATAATAAAGTGTCCTGAATGTGGACATCAGGTAAGTGAGAAAGCACCGACGTGTCCTGCCTGCGGAGTAAGGATAGCAGGCAACATCATCCGTTGTCCGGAATGCGGACAGACATATCTCAGCGATGAGACGCTGTGCCCTTTCTGTCACAATCCATCGCCTGCGGTGAAGGATGACGAGGAAAAGGCCTCAGTGACGGAAACGACTCAATCGCAGCAGAATGGCAATCCTGACGCTGCCAAGACGGAAGCATCAGGCGATGCTGTCCCTAAGCAGGAAAAGAAGAAATCCCATGTCACGTTGGTGGTGAGTTTCATCTTTGCCCTCGCAGTGGCGGGAGTGTTCTGGTACTATCTGGATGATGCCAACAGGCAGAAAGAGCAGCATGCCTACGAATATGCTGTCAAGAGTGACGACCCGATGGTGCTTCAGCAGTATCTCGACAGTTACAAGGATTTCAATGAGGCGCACCGTGACTCCATCCAGTCACGTCTTGCACACATTCAGAAGACTGATACCGATTGGATGAATGCCGTCGTCAGCGGAACCCGTGATGCACTGCTGCAGTATATCAAGGAGAATCCTAACTCTCCCCACGAGGCTCAGGCACGCAACAAGATAGACTCTATTGATTTCACCGTGGCAGACAAGGCAAAGACAATGGAGTCGTATCAGGCTTACCTCGATGAGCATCCGGACGGAAAGTATGCCGACCAGGCCAAGAATGAGATAGATGCAATCAAGGCCACCGTCATACTTCCAGAAGAGGAGGAAATGATTAGGGCTACTTTCACTAAGTTCTTCCAGTCTATCAACTCGCGGAACAACGACGGCGTCATCTCCACGATGAGAAGCACGCTGTCTTCTTTCCTCGGCAAAATAAATGCTGGCGTTCCAGAGATAGAGGAGTTTGTCAACCGACTTTACAAGAGTGACATTACCAATATGAACTGGCATATCCTCAACGATTACAAGATAAGGAAGAGCTTTACATCCGAAGGAGAGTATGAATATGAGGTGGAGTTTTCTGCCGAACAGAATATCGAGCGTAATGACCCGTCACAGCCTCGCTATCAGAAATATAAGATCAATGCAGTCGTTGACTCTGAGGGCAAGATTTCTTCCTTCAACATGAAGAAGTGAGTTGTGGTTCCTAAACTGTAAAAAAAAATCAACTTTCCCAAGTCTGTGACTTGCTCAGTACCTGGTTGTAGGTTGTGGGTTTTAGGTTATAGGTTGGAATGTTTCCCAATGGAGAATTTCTCACTAAGCAAGACAAACCTAACCAAAAAAGCACAACCAAAACCAGAAGTTGAAGCTTGCGAAACTTGAGTAAAAAAATCATCACCGTGCAATATAAGTGGCTTATAAACACCCCTTCGCCGACGTTGATGCGTCAGGCGAGCGAACTGAGCGAAAAACTCAGCATCGCCCCTGTCCTGTGCCGTCTGCTCATAGAGCGAGGCATAACGACAGAATCCGCTGCAAAGCGTTTCTTCCGTCCGCAGTTGTCTGACCTCATCAATCCATTCCTCATGAAGGATATGGACATTGCGGTTGACAGGCTCAATGATGCCATGGGAAGAAAGGAGCGTATCATGGTGTACGGTGATTACGATGTTGACGGATGCACGGCCGTCGCATTGGTTTACAAGTTCCTGCGCCAGTTTTATTCCAACATAGAATATTACATTCCCGACCGTTACGAGGAGGGATATGGCGTGAGTACCAAGGCCATAGACCATGCCAAGGAAGCGGGAGTGAAGCTGATTGTCATCCTTGACTGCGGCATAAAGGCTCACAAACAGATAGCCTATGCCAAGTCTTTAGGCATTGACTTCATAATATGCGACCACCACGTACCTGATGAAACGCTGCCGGATGCCGTTGCCATTCTCAACCCTAAGCGCAGCGATGATACCTATCCCTTCAAGCATCTGTGCGGATGCGGCGTCGGCTTCAAGCTCATGCAGGCTTTTGCCAAGAACAACAGCATTCCCTTTTCACGGTTGATACCCCTCCTTGACCTTTGTGCAGTGAGTATCGCAGCTGACCTTGTCGAGGTCACGGACGAGAACCGCGTACTGGCATATCATGGATTGAAGCAGCTCAACCAGAATCCTTCGGTAGGGTTGAAGTCCATCATTGACATTTGTGCCTTGACTGGCAGGGAGTTGTCCATGTCTGACATAGTGTTCAAGATAGGCCCGCGCATCAATGCGTCAGGAAGAATGGAGAACGGCAAGCTCTCCGTTGACCTCCTCGTGGAAAAGGATTACAACGTGGCTATCCTTGCGGCAAAGCATATAAACGAGTATAACGACCAGAGGCGCGATATTGACAAGCAGATGACGGACGAGGCAAACATCATTGTCGAGAAGCTGCAAAGCCAGAGCCAGCAGTCGAGCATCGTGCTTTATGACGAGAATTGGAAGAAAGGAGTCATAGGCATCGTGGCGTCACGCCTGACAGAAATCCACTATCGTCCCACGGTAGTCCTCACTCGTGACGGCGAAATGGCGACGGGCAGTGCACGTTCCGTGGCAGGCTTTGACGTATATTCTGCAATAAAGAGCTGCAGGGACATACTGATCAATTTCGGAGGACATACATACGCCTGCGGACTGACTCTGAGATGGGAGGACGTGCCCGAGTTCTGCCGCCGTTTCCATAAATACGTGGACCTCCATATTGAACCCACACAGACAGAGCCTACCATCAAGATAGATGCAACGCTCGACTTCCGTGACATTACAAAGCGGCTCTATCATGACCTCAAGCGTTTCGCTCCATTCGGTCCCGGAAACATCAAGCCTACCTTCTGCACGATGAACGTGTATGACTTTGGAACGTCTAAGGTGGTAGGCAGAGAGCAGGAGCATATCAAACTTGAACTCGTGGATTCCAATTCCAACACCGTCATGAACGGCATCGCCTTCGGACAGTCGGCATCGGCACGGTACATCAAGTCGCGTCGCTCTTTCGACATTGCCTACACTATCGAGGAGAATATCTACAAGAGAGGTAATGTCCAGTTACAGATAGAAGACATCTGTCCCAACGAGGAGTAGATGCTTGTCTCGTTGAGAACGGAAGTTTCCACAACCATCCCCCACATGCACCACGAGTCCATCCTATACAAATACTTCGGCTATAAATCCTTCAGGGGAATACAGAAGGATATTGTGGAGAGTATAGCATCCGGCAAGGATACTCTCGGACTTATGCCGACGGGCGGAGGAAAGAGTATTACCTTTCAGGTGCCTGCGCTTGAGATGGAAGGAGTGTGTATCGTTGTCACCCCCTTGATTTCATTGATGAAGGATCAGGTGACGCACCTTCGTGAGAGGGGCATCCTGGCATCTGCGATACATTCCGGAATGGACTATGCCACTATCCTCCAAATGCTTGACAATGCTGTATATGGAGGATTGAAATTCCTTTATGTATCACCGGAACGGCTCGCTTCTCCGCTGTTCCTCGCAAAGATGACCTACATGAAGGTGTGCTTCATTGCAGTGGATGAAGCACACTGTATTTCCCAATGGGGATATGATTTCCGTCCGTCATACCTGCACGTCGCTGACATTCGCCGGCTTCTTCCTGACATTCCCCTGCTTGCCCTTACAGCTACAGCTACGCCTCTCGTGGTGGAGGACATCATGCGTCTGCTTGATTTTGACGGGCGCCGTGTGTATCGTATGTCCTTCCGTCGTGAGAACCTTGCGTACGTGGTAAGGAAGACGGAAGACAAACAGGCGGAACTGTTACACATCCTGAAATCCGTCAAGGGCCCGGCAGTCGTATATGTCAGGTCAAGGCAAGGTACGAAAGATGTCTGCAAGATGTTGAAGGCGAGGAATATCTCTGCCACATATTATCATGCAGGACTCGACTTTGCAGTAAAGGACCAGCACCAGAATGACTGGCAATCAGGTGAGGTGCGCGTCATAGTAGCCACCAATGCCTTTGGTATGGGAATAGACAAGCCTGACGTGCGTCTGGTAGTCCACATGGATTGCCCTGACTCTCTTGAAGCCTATTTCCAGGAAGCGGGCAGGGCAGGGCGCGACGGGGGCAAATCCTATGCAGTGCTCCTGTACAACAGGCATGACAGGGCGGCATTGCTCAGCCGTACCAAGAGTGCTTTCCCGGAAAAGAAATATATAAGGAAAGTATATGATGACCTCGCCTATTTCTTCCAGCTTGCATTGTATGACGGCGAGGGAGCACATTTTGAGTTCAACATAGAGAGGTTTTGTCAGGTATTCCATCACTTCCCCACGCATCTTCACGGTGCTCTCACCATACTTCAGAGAGCAGGCTACATAGAGTATGACAGCGATCCCGACACACATCCGAGGTGCATGTTTCTCATACAGCGTGACGGACTCTACAACCTTCATGGAATGTCTCCCCTTGAGGAAGATGTCGTCACAGCCCTGCTGCGCATATATTGCGGACTATTTGCCGACCTTGTCTATATAGAAGAAAAGGTCATAGCCGACAATATCAATGTCTCCGTCGAACAGGTGAGGGTCGCATTGAAGTCACTGTCACAGCGAAGGATAATTAAGTATGTCCCGCGTCGCAACGTACCCGTGATTTATTATCCATGCCAGAGGATAGAGTCGGAGCGGCTGCGTTTTGAAAGAAACGTCTATGAAGACCTGCAGGAGAGGATGGCAGGGCGGCTGAATGCCGTCATTGAATATGCAGAGAGCGAGACGGAGTGTCGTTCCTCAATCCTCTTGAGGTATTTTGGGGAGACAAGTTCATGCGACTGCGGCAAATGCGATGTGTGTATTGCAATGAGGAGAGAGAGGCGTGACGTGCAGGCGGCAGGGGAGGGGAGACTCTCTTCTGCCCGGGACATAATCGTTGCCAGACTGAAGGAGAGCGGAGGAGTGCTCCCAATCTCTTCTATCAGGGACATTCCTCTTCCAAGGGCAGAACTGTTGTCAGCTATTGAGTCTTTGAGAGAAGATTCAGTCCTTCTTGTCGAAGGCTCAAATGTACGGCTGACTTTATGAGGAAGGAGGATTTACGTCTATGCTGCACACCCTGTTTCTGACCGTATTCATTTTTGTCACGCTCAACTGCGAGAACCTCTTCGATGCCAAGCATGACACCCTGAAGCAAGACTTGGAATATTTTGAAGGTGGTAGTCGGCATTGGAGCGCACAGCGTTATTGGCATAAACTGAACAATATCGGAAGGGAGATAATCTCATGCGGAGGAGAAGGAGAGGAATGGGTAGTGCCAGACCTCGTAGCACTCGTAGAAGTGGAGAATGACAGTGTGCTCCATGACCTCACCCGACGTTCCATATTGCGTAATGCAGGTTATGAATATCTGATGACAGACTCTCCTGACCCCCGAGGTATTGACGTGGCACTGTTATACCATCCTTTCTCTTTCACTCCAGATACTGCATACAGCATCCGCATCACTCCCCCCGAAGGATATAAGGCAACGCGTGACATACTGTATGTCAGGGGCGACTGTTTCTTGGATGGAGACAGCACTATGCGCCTTCATGCCTTTGTCGTCCATTCGCCGAGCCGTTCGGGAGGCAGTAAGGTCTCGGAGCAATACCGTATTCACGTAGCCTCACGTCTCTGTCAAAGCATTGATTCCATATACCGGGGTGACGCTGAGGCGAAAATCCTTGTCATGGGGGATTTCAATGACTACCATACAGACAAATCCCTCAGGCTTATAGGGGCACATGGCATGAAAAACGTATCGGCAGGAGCAAGGGGAACCAACGGGGCGGAAGGCACGTACAGACATCAGGGACGTTGGGGAAGCCTTGACCATATCCTCATATCCACGCCTCTCTACGGCATCTTGTCGATAGACTGGTGCCGGGTCAATGATGCCCCTTTCCTGTATGAAGAGGAACCGACATACGGCGGCATCCGTCCGCGCCGCACGTACAGGGGCTTCAAGTACGACTATGGAGGGTACAGTGACCATTTCCCCCTCGTATTCCGGTTCAGCATTCCGTAAGGCGGCATGAAGCAGCCTGTTTCGTATGGGAATGACGTGATAACCGTACTTCAGCATGACACGGACAATTGAAAAAAATGATAAAGCAACACATCGCATGAGAAAGAAAAGCAGAGAGATGGATGCCCTGTGGGCTCTTGAGGTCATGGACGAGGCTCCATACATGACACTAAGTATGACGGACGTTGACGGAATGCCTTATTCTGTCCCCTTGTCTCTGGCTCGTACCGGTGAGAATACGTTCTGTTTCCATTGCGCCACAGAAGGGAAGAAACTGGACATTATACGGACAAATCCTCACGTATGCCTTACTGCCGTGAGCAAGTGCAAACCTGCCGTAGGTCCGAAAGACGGCAGTTTCACGTTGGAGTTCAAGTCTGCAACAGCATTCGGCAAGGCGGAAATAGTCACCGGCGACAACGAGAGGAAGGAGGCTCTGAGAACCATCTGCCAGCGATTCCTGCCAAATCACATGGATGCTTTTGACGCTGCCGTGGAACGGAGCTTGTCCCGCACGACAGTGGTGCGCATCACGCTGACCGAGCCTCCTGTGGGCAAGCGCAAGCAGTATGATGCCGACGGGGATGAAATGAAATACGGACGGATGTAGTCTGACTTGACTGTAAAGAGAGCGTCATGAATGTCAGCATACAATATTACGACTCACCATGCGGAGAACTCATCCTGGCATCTACGGGCAACGCACTGTGTCTGTGTGACTGGAACGGAATGCCCTGTGCAGAGCGAAACATACGCAGGATAGGAAGATACGTGAATGCAGGGTTCATGATAGGGTCGTCCCCTGTCCTTGAACAGGCAAAGAGGCAACTTGATGAGTATTTTGCAGGCGAGCGCAGGATATTCAGCATTCCGTTGCGTCCTTTCGGAACGGATTTCCAGCAATGCGTCTGGAAGTCATTGCTTGACATTCCATACGGGGAGACAAGGAGCTACATGGAGATTGCCGTGAACATCGGGAATGCAAGGGCAGTAAGAGCCGTGGCACAAGCCATAGGAGCCAACGGAATCGACATCTTTATCCCCTGCCACCGTGTCATTGGCAGCAACCATTCGCTGACCGGCTTCACGGGAGGACTGGATAAAAAGAAATTCCTGTTAGGATTAGAAAGGATGCCGTAAAAGCATGACACACATCAACTGAAGATTCAAAATGATACGAAGACAATGAATAAAATAGAAGAATTGGCTCTCGCCATGATTGAATATGACAATGGCGACCCGAAGCGTATTCAGCATACTACCAAAGTTCATGCTTATGCCTCATTGATAGGCAGGAGTGAAGGATTGGACGAGGAAACGCAGTTTGTACTCGAATGTGCAGCCCTCGTTCATGACATTGGAATAAGGGCGAGTGAAAAGAAATATGGGCGTCAGGACGGTAAGCTGCAGGAGAAGGAAGGTCCTGCAGTCGCACGTGAGATGCTCATGCGTCTCGGAGGTTATACGGACTGGCAGATTGAACGGATCTGTTGGCTCGTAGGCCATCACCACACTTATCATGCGTGCGAAGATCTGGATTATCAGATACTCATAGAGGCTGATTTCCTTGTCAACCTGTTTGAGGACAAGGAATCACCAAAAGCCATGCGTGCCGTACGGAAGAACATCTTCCGTACGGCGTGCGGCATCAGAATGCTTGAAACGATGTTTCGTATAAATGAATGATTCAACTTCCACAAGTCTGTGACTTGCTCAGTACCTGGTTGTAGGTTGTGGGTTTTAGGTTATAGGTT
>CALZJQ010000024.1 GCA_945787895.1 uncultured Prevotella sp.
CTCGTGTTTACAGAGGGTTAAGAACTATTACACCACGCAAAATGACCCATAGGTCACAAAACTTCATTATAAGAAAATAAATGGAAAAGAAAAATACCACAGAAATTGTAATCCGAGGTAAAGAACAGAAACTATCAAGTAAGGAATTGGAGGATTTGTTCCTCTCCGTAAATTGGTCATCAGGACATTATCCCGAAAAATTAGCTATTGCTATGCAAAATTATGCTACAGTATTCACAGCTTGGGATGGAGACAAGTTGGTCGGACTTATCAGTGCTATGGACGATGGGATAATGACCGCCTATATCCACTATCTTCTTGTAAGACCTGAGTATCAAGGCAAAGGGATTGGCGAGATGCTACTTGAGAGAACAAAAGAAAAGTACAAGGAATATCTCCGCATTACTCTTGTGGCCTACGATAAGGAATGTGGTTTCTATGAGCACTGCGGTTTTAAGAAAGGTAAGGATGAGACTCCAATGTTCATCACAGAGTTGTGGACTTAGTAGAACGTGAGTCCTACAAATGGTCGGAATATGACAGAATGAAGAACTACGGTCATTGCTTCCAAGATATTTTCATTCTATCAAGCAGTAGTTGCATTCTATATTTCTTTTGTCCTATCAAGCATGGCTGACATGATGGATAACTTTTTTTTATTTTCTAGAATTTCTAGATTTTCTAGATTCTCTAGAATTTCTAGAATTCCTACACACCATAATTCTCTCCCGCCTCCCCCCTTTCTCTAAGCACAGCTATCTCGCGTTCCAGTGAGGCAATGCGGGCTTTTAGGGCGATTATCTCCTCCTTTTGCTGGGCAATAATCTGTTTCTGCGTACCTCGCATATCAAGGCGAGCAGCTGTCATGCGTTCCCGCACACCACCCTCCTCAACAAATTCACGGTCACGCTTTTTCATGAACGTTGTCATGGACTTGTCCACAATATGACAGAGACTGATAGCTGTATTCGCCATCTCCTCGTCAGTCCATCTGGCAAAGAATGGTGCAAAGTCTGGAAGGTCGTTGTGAGTGCGGCAAAATACCAGAAGCTTGTCATAGCGATGGCGTATGTGTACTACTTTAGCCCAGTCATTCAACCCATGCTGCTTCAGATAGTCTTGGTAGTCTTCCAGCAGTTCTTGGTTACTGCCTTTCGCTATGCCCATCAGTTTTATCTCGGTCTCGAATGATGTCTGTCCGTCAGTGAGCCCTTCGGCAATGTTCTGCTTCACGGAACGGGCTGCCTGCACCATCTGGTCAACAGTGCGATCACCATATTTGGGCAAGAAACGCTCACAGAATGCTTTGGTAAGTTGGACCAACACATCGCTCTTGCGGTAGAAATGCAACTCGGTATATACAGTTGCTTTCCGCAAGACGCTCGGCATACCATCATCATATCGCTTTAGGTTGATGTTATTTGGCATAATATCATATAATTGTTTCTATATCACATAATAGTATCTATATCATATAATAGTTTCTGTTACCATACACTCCAAAATCTTCTATCTTGTCGCCTCCTACAAGTTTAATAGACTGAGCACTGCTAAGTACTGAATATACCTAAAAATCACTCGGTAGCTGATATCTGATTACGAATTATTCTCTTTTGTCAGTACATGAGCATGGTCTCAAATTAGAAGATTAGCATTCGTAAACAACAAAAAAATCATTATCAACAATCAGGAACTACAAATAACTGACAGTCTCTGTGAGAGCTTTGCGGGAGTAATGGTTTGGCAAGGGTCTGGCATCATCTGCCGCAAAGCCAAGGTCGAGCAACATAAGGATTTCTTCATTATCAGGCAGTCCGAGGACCGAATGTAAATCATCGATATGCACACAATTAAGCCAACAAGAATCGACACCTTCATTGTATGCAGCGAGCATAAGATGAGTAGCCACTATGGCTGCATCCTCTATACCAGACTTGCGGTGGTCGGTCTCTGGACCTTTTGCCGTAGGATAGGTATAGACATTTGTTTTGTCATATGCTACGACGAGTACAGTGGGGGCTCCGTAGCGACAAGGTGTACAAGCATCTATCTTGGCAAGTGCTTCCGGCGACTGCACTACATAGATATGTTGTTCCTGAAGGTTCTTTGCTGTGGGAGCGAGTCTTCCTGCTTCGAGAATGGCATTTAGTTGCTCGTCACTGAGTTGTTTTTCACTATTATATTTCTTGCATGAATAACGATTTTTTATTACTTCTGTAAATTCCATAGTCTGTAATTGATTTTCAAATTACCATTACACCATAATCTCTCATGTCGCTCTCCCTTACGCCTACTTCTTGAGATATTCAGCCAACGGGCTGTTGATACGCTTTAATCCTTTTGCAAGGCTTGCAGCATTGTTGCGTGCTCCAAGGAGGCTGGTGTGGGTATGGTCGTGGTTATAGTATATGGAGGCTTTCTCCTTGCTTCCGCAATATTTGTCGAGGAAGTCGGCAGAGATATTATGTATATCCACGAAGGCTACACCCTGCTCGTCAGCTATTTCTTTACACCACTGAGGGATATAGTTATCGTTGCGTCGCTCGATGTACTGCTTGTTCTTTTTCTCCTTGACACGATAGAAATTGCCTCTTACATCACCATTACCTTTGTGCCACTCATTACGTGGTGTGAATGAGAGTATGACAGGAATAGCTCCTTTTTCCTTACAATCCTGTATCATCTTGCGTAGATACCATCCGAACGAATAGACTACAAGGTTCTTGCCATTGCTCTTGAGGTGATAGACATGAGATGTATCCTTTGCACAAGCTATTACCCCACGTTCCTTATCCTTGTCGATACCTCCTATATCGTTGTGTCCGAACTGTATGAGGACATAGTCACCAGGGCGTAGGGTACGATATACTTCTTCCCAACGGTTTTCAAGGATAAAGGTACGTGTAGAACGTCCTGCCTTGGCACAATTGATGAACGTACACTTGGTCTCATCAAATACAGTGTAGGCTTGTGACCCCCATCCCCACATTCCATCAGGATTCTTATCCTCATTCTTTCCCGTAGAGTCACCACAAAGGAATATACGAACTTTTTGTTTCTTCTCTTCTGCCGTCTTTGTCTTGGGTATCACGTTGCCTTTAGCATCGTAATTAGCTGGTTCCCATGCGAGCAGTTTTTCTTGATAATCAGGAAATACTTTATCACGCAAAATGTATGACTTCAGACGTTGTAGAGGGAGCAGGTCAGTTGGTGTCTGCAGCGTATCATCATACTTCAATATTCCTTCTACAGCAGACTCTGCGTTCATTCTTGCTCCAAAGGCACTGGAGTGTATCTTGTCATGATAGAAATGGTAGTTGGTCTTCCATTTTCCATATCTCTCCAATTTGCGGGCAGAAATATCGTTGAGATCAATTACAGGGACATTCATTTCCTTGCCAATGGCGAAGATTGCTGGTGTAAAATCCTTAAGTTTGCGCTGGATTGTCTTTCCGTCAACTTCGTAATCGTTGCGTGGCGTGAGTGTAAAGAGAATGGGATATGCTCCTTTTGCCCGCACCTCATTGATGAAGCGGCGGGTGTATCCTCCGAATGTATATACTGTGTCCTGACAATTTCTCACCTTATTATATATTATAACGGAATCTTCAGCGAGACTGAGTTTTCCGGTAGGTCGATAAGAAGAACGTGCCCTTATTTCATCGATAGGTCCGTTGTCATTATGTCCCAGTTCGAGGAACACGTAGTCCCCCTTTCGCAGGTTGGCGATGGTGCGTTGCCATAATTCTGGAGATTTGTAGAATGTGCGTGGACTGGTGCCTCCGAGGGCATGGTTTTCAACGGTTATCTTATTGGCATCAAAATATTCATGTGCGTAATATCCCCATCCCCACTGTCCATTGTCTCCATTGCCTCTTGTTCCTGTACGCATGGTGGAGTTTCCTACAAGGAATATCACGGGGTTGTCGCCTTTTCTTGAAGAACCAGAAACCGGGCGCGCCTGATTTGCGATGTCAATGGAATCGGCAGTAAGGTCGCGCACGCCATTGATGTCAATCCAGATGTCTCCCTGCTCGTTGTTGTTCTGCGCATTGGCTGATAGCGACGCCAATGCAAGGTAAATAGTCAGTGTAGTCAGTATTTTCATGATTGTTCCTTAATAAATAATCTCCTACTCCCTACCCTGTTCCTTGCATTTGGAAGGAAAAAGGGTAAAGGATAGGAGATTTGTCATTATGTATTACTTACGATAGTCGGCAAGGTCTTCTGGTGTAGCGTTCATCACGAAGTTGTAATGACGCTCAATCTCAGATGCCACATAGCGATTATATACGCGTGCAGACTGCGCAAAGAGTTCCGGTGCCTTGCTTGCATCTCCGATAAGGAGTAGGGACATGATGATATCGGCAGCCATCTCGTAGAGGTGACGTATTACGAAGTCCTTGAATTCATCACACTTCTTCTCATTGACATATGCAACAGCCTCGTTGTACATCTCAGCCATCTTGGCGCATTTTTCCTTGAGAGGTGCAAACTCTTCAGCGCACCAGTCTTCACTTCCAGCACTTGCCGGAGCCTGACCACTCTGCAGCATTTCTGCTATTACACTGCCATAGAATCCATTAGTAATGTATCTTCCTGCCGCCACAGTCTGGAGCTGTGTAGTTCCCTCATAGATAGATAGAATGCGTGCATCACGATAGAGACGCTGACAAGCGTATTCAAGCATGAAGCCAGAACCGCCATGTACCTGTATGCCATCGTAGGTATTTTGGTTGGCATACTCGGAAGTCATTCCCTTTGCCAATGGCGTGAAAGCATCAGCGAGTTTGGAATAGGTCTTGCATTCATTACGCTCTTCCTGAGTGAGTTTTCCGCCTTCTGCCTTGCGTTCGCGCTCTATATCCTCAAGAATCTTATATACATCGACATAACGGCTCGTAGCATAGAGCATAGAGCGACTGGCAGCAAGTTTTGCCTTCATAATGGAAAGCATATCATATACTGCTGGGAACTCAATTATTGCTTTGCCGAACTGCTTACGTTCCTTGGCGTAAGCGAGAGCTTCGTTATATGCCATCTGTGACACTCCGGTGCTCTGTCCTGCAATGCCGAGGCGTGCTCCATTCATGAGTCCCATGACATACTTGATAAGTCCCATCTTGCGTGAACCGCAAAGTTCTGCCTTTGCGTTCTTATATACAAGTTCACAGGTTGGGGAGCCATGAATACCAAGTTTGTTCTCAAGACGGCGGACATCTACACCACCCTGGTTCTTATCATATATAAACATGGAGAGTCCACGTCCGTCACGTGTACCTTCTTCCGAACGTGCAAGTACGAGGTGGATGTTAGAGTCACCATTGGTAATGAAACGCTTGCATCCATTCAGTCGCCAGCAGTCTTCCTTTTCATCGTAAGTAGCCTTGAGCATTACAGACTGAAGGTCGGAGCCAGCATCTGGCTCGGTAAGGTCCATAGACATTGTCTCTCCAGCACAAACACGTGGTACATATCGCTGACGCTGATCCTCGTCACCGAACTCATACAATGTCTCGATACAGTCCTGTAGTGACCAAATATTTTCGAATCCTGTGTCAGCTGTGGCTACCATCTCATTGATAGCAGAATAGACAGCCATAGGGAAATTGAGACCACCATAACGACGTGGCATTGTGACTCCATTGAGACCAGCCTTAATAGTAGCATCAAGGTTCTCGTATGTCTTAGACGCATACACCATTCTGTTGTTTACCAAATGTGGTCCTTCTGCATCAACAGCCTCTGCATTAGGGGCTACTACATTAGCCATTACATCACCTGCAAGTTCGAGTACTCTATCGTATGAATCGAATGCATCCTCAAGATTTTCCGGTGCATAATCATATTTGTCTGCATCAGCAAAGTTGCGCTCCTTAAGTTCTACGATATGCTTGAGGAGTGGGTGGCTGAGATAGAACTTTATCTCAGGGTTATCTGTATAAAAGTTTGCCATTATTTATTATTCTGCTTGTAGTACTTAATGAGTTTTGGTAGCACTTCCTCAACAGTGCCATTGATAACATAGTCTGCGATTGCATTGATAGGAGCTTCGGAATCACTATTAATAGAGATGATGATGCCAGCGTCCTGCATACCTGCAATGTGCTGTATCTGTCCAGAGATACCACATGCGATATAGACCTTAGGATGCACGGTGATGCCCGTCTGACCTATTTGTCGGTCGTTGTCTATCCATCCTGCATCTACTGCTGCACGGCTTGCTCCCACCTCGGCATGTATTTCCTTGGCAAAATCGAAGAGCAGTCCAAAGCCTTCCTTGGAACCTACTCCATATCCACCGGCAACTACAATGCTTGCACCCTTGAGATTATGCTTTGCTTCCTCTACATGACGGTCGAGAACTTTCACCACATACTCTGTCTCAGGTACATACTTTGCTACATCGTGACGGATAACCTCAGAATTGTAGTTCTCATCTACCACCTCTTTCTTCATCACTCCCTCACGTACGGTAGCCATCTGTGGACGATGGAGCGGATTGACGATAGTCGCTACGATATTTCCTCCGAAAGCAGGACGGATCTGATAAAGTTGCTTCTCGAAGTGACGGTCTTCCAATACACCCTCATCATTCTTCATCTTCATGTCGAAGTCACCTATTTCAAGCTCTGTACAGTCAGCAGTGAGTCCGCTAAAGAGAGCAGAAGATACACGTGGACCGAGGTCACGGCCTATTACAGTAGCTCCCATAAGGCATATCTGCGGCAGTTCCTCCTTGAAGAGGTTTACCACGAGAGCTGTGTGAGGATTGGAGGTATAAGGGAACAATCCCTCAGCATCAAAGATGTGAACTCTGTCCACACCATATTTTTTCACCTGCTCCTCTACACCATCGAGACCAGAGCCAGCGATGATACATTCAAGTTGTACGCCAAGAGTATTGGCGAGTTTGCGACCTTTGGTCAAGAGTTCAAGGGCAACATCCTTGACCTTTGTGCCCTCTATTTCGCAATATACAAATACGTTATTCATATTTTCCATTTTTCAGGATTCCTGATTATGGTTTAGAAGACTCTTCATAATCTCCGATTAGCGATTCATGCTCGCCATGGGAAAGAAGAGCCTCATTATCTCAGAAAAACCTTTTAGCCAATAATCTTTTCGTTAATTAGTTCTGCGATGAGACTGTTGATATCCTCATCTGATGATGTCAAAGTGCGACTTTCCTTTGCCTTAAAGACAATATTCTTGACAGCCTTCACATTAGTAGGAGAGCCAGCCTTGCCTATTTGCTTTGGATCGCAGTCGATGTCTGCTGCACCCCACTGTGTAATATTCAAGAAAGGTTTCCTTGCTATGAGAGCCTCGTAAGTCTCAGCTTCTTCAGGATTTCGCTCTGCAGGGACTGTAGCCTTTTTGTATTTCATCACGAGTTTTGCATTTCTCGGACGACAGGGAGCAGCACTGCCATTGACAGTTACTACAAGCGGAAGTGGAGCTTCTACAGTTTCCACGCCACCGTCAATATGACGACGGATGACAACTTTCCTTGTCTCTTCATCAAGAGAGAGTATCTCCTCTGCATATGTTACCTGAGTAAGCCCCAACTTCTCTGCTATCTGTGGTCCTACCTGAGCAGTGTCACCATCAATAGCTTGACGACCACCGAGAATGATGTCAAAATCGCCAATTTTCTTGATAGCCTGAGCGAGAGTGTAACTTGTGGCAAGAGTATCAGCTCCACCAAGTGGGCGGTCAGTAACGACATATCCGAAGTCTGCTCCACGATAAAGAGCTTCGCGTATTACCTCTGCAGACTTGGGCAAACCCATGGTTACTACAGATATGACCGAGCCAGGGAATTGTTCCTTGAGACGTAATGCTTGCTCAAGGGCATTTAGGTCATCGGGATTAAAGATAGCAGGAAGAGCGGCACGATTGATGGTGCCCTCAGGAGTCATTGCATCAGGCCCTACATTGTGAGTATCTGGAACCTGCTTTGCAAGTACAACAATTCTTAAACTCATTTAATTGTTTTGTTTAGTTATTACGTTATTGTTAGATATTCTGCGCTTTTTGCAACTGGCAGCAGGATTGCCATTTCTTAGCAATAATTGATTGCTGGCGCACTTGTACGCCTTAAAAATTGATGCAAAGATACTCATAATTATCGGGATAAACAAAAAATAGATAAAAAAAAACATATTCACTTCTGGAATATGTTTTCTTTATTTGTTAATTTCTTGTCACGTGCAGCAAACCATGAGGCGAGAATTGTTCCCGAAATGGAATGCCAAGCACAACTGACTGCGCATGGGATAACAGCCAAAGGGCACGATATGGCGAAGAACGTGGAAGAAAGCACTGTGGCAAGACCTGCATTCTGCATTCCGACCTCGATGGAGATGGTGCGGTTCTTGGCTTTTGAGAAACCGAATATCCTGCCTACTGTATAACCAAAGAAATAGCCACATGAGTTGTGACACACTACTACAGCGAAGACAAGCAGGAAGAAAGGCACCCCCTCCATCAACAGTTTATCGTGAACGGCAGCCACGACTCCTCCTACAATGCAGGCGAGTCCCAACACACTGAACGCAGGCATAACAGTCTGTACTTGCTTGAAATGTGTATTCTTACCCCAGAACAGATTACAGAAGAAGCCTATTGTTACTGGCAAAAGAGTAACGATAAGTATGTTTTGAAACATACCCCAAGCATCTACTTCTACCTTTTCACCAGCAAGAAAGAGAATGAGTAAAGGTGTCACGACTGGTGCTAACAGCGTACTTGCCGTGGTCATTCCGACAGAGAAGGCTACATCTCCCTTGCAGAGATAAGACATAATATTGCTACTTACACCTCCAGGACAACATCCCACAAGAATTATTCCGACAACAATTGGTTTGGGAATTTCTATTCCAATGTACCCTACTCCAATAGTCAATGTCCAAGCCAACAAGGGCATCAATGTAAATTGCGAACAGGTACCGATAAGAATATCCCAGGGACGAGCAACAAGGATGCGGATGTCCTGCATTGTCAACGTCAGTCCCATCGTGAGCATGATGAAACCAAGTATGCAGGATTGTACATTTCCTTTTACCCACTGGAATATTTCAGGGACGAAAAATGTTATCACGGCTATTGCTATGATAAAATAACTTGTGTATGTGCTGAGCCACTGGCTTATTCTAAGGAGTATTGACATAATGATTATGATTGTGTTTGGCGGCTCATTCCGCCCATTTGCCGAGAACGTTGGCGACAGTCAATTCCTTCGCCTCTTTCTTGGACAACTGCCTTGCCCATTCTACTCTCTTGTCTGTCTTTGCCCCTTCTCCCCTGTTGTTGTATTCTGAATAACGGACAAGTGTCACGTCTTTCTTCCAATCATTCCATCCTCCTGGTGCGATACCTTTTGGCAAATCGCAGTTCATGAATACTGTATGAGCGTATGTACGCCACGGACGACCGAGACATACCTTTGTCACCTCTGGTGCAATAGTGACACGGCAGTTGTTGAAAATATAACCGTATGTCACATTTTGCGGTGTAGAAGCAGCAGTAATGTAAGAATTTGCCTTACAGAATATATCGCAATTTTCAAACCATGCAGTAGAAGGACCGAAAATGAAGTCGGTAGTGCCTTCGATATAGCAATCCTTGAAAAGCAAAGTAGTCTCTCCCCTTCCTGTATATACAGTATCCTGATTTCCAAGGAAACGACAGTTGACAAACTTTATCCTGTTGCCTTCTGTATGTAACGCTACAGCCTGTCCGAGACGCGGAGCGTTGTTTTCTATCGTAATATTCTTCAATGTAATATCTGTACCGTCAATACGGAGAGTATATGTACGGAATGTACCTATCTTCTGACTCTTGGAATGAATCTCGTCACTCTTGATATTGGCGTGATCGTCGTAGGTGATAATTGTATTATCACGGTCTTCTCCGCATATTTCTACATTGGTAAGCCATGAAGGAAGTATAAGTTTCTCTTTGTAAATTCCTTTTTTCACGTAGATTACCTTGTGGTATTCCATAAAAGCACGGCACACCTCCAGAGCTTCACCGACATTACGAAATTGCCCTGTACCATCCCTCGCAACGACGAGGGTGTCAGGATTGTCACTCACCTGTGCCTGTATAGATACCATAGACAGGAGAGAGATAATGGTTGACAGAATTACTTTTTTCATAATTTATAGTTAGTTTTGAGTTTAATAGTCATCTGGTTCTTGATGCCCTTTGCTTGCCATCAATATGCTCTTACCACGTTCTGTAGTCCTGGTACTACCTTCAAGGCATCAATAATCTCAGAAAGCTCATCACGGTCATGGACTTTCAGTTCTATCCTTCCCTCAAAAATACCCTCGTCAGAAGATATTTCAAGGCGATGGATATTGACATCCAACTGGTCAGAAATTACCATGGAAACATCCTTCAGCAGCCCTTTCCTGTCAATACCCTTGATGGCAACCGTAGCGTCTGAGAGCAACTCGTCACCACTCATATTCCACTTTACGCTGAGGATACGATGACCGTAGGTGTTTCTCAACCTGTTGGCTACTTGGCATGAACGCTGATGTATCTCAATATGGTCGTTGGCATCAATATATCCTAACACATCATCACCAGGAATAGGATGGCAACAATCGTGTACCATGATATACTTTCCAATATTCTCTTCACTAATTACGCAGGCACGGTCTTTGTCGAAACCATCTTTCACAGTGACCAATTCCTGTATTTCCTCATTCTTCTCCTTGCTCTTGAGGAATGGGACAAAGCGTCTCCAGCGCACGCCTCCCTTCGGCTTTTTCATTCCGAGGATACGACTGAGGTCTTTCTCTCCGAGCGTTATCGTCCCGTTTCCAATATCAAGGAAGAGATGTTCCTGTTTCTCCATTCCATGTTCCTCGCACAATGCTTTTATGATAGAGGTCGTAATGGACAGATTGTTCTGTTGCAACCACTCCCTGAGCATCTGCAGTCCTTTCTGCCTGACATCCCTGTCAGCCTTCCTCAACTGAGCCATTATCTTGTTCTTTGCCTTTGCTGTAGTGACAAAGGCAGTCCATCCAGGCTGTACGTGCTGAGAGTTGCTGGTAATGATTTCTACCTGATCACCACCTTTCAACACGTGGCTTAGCGGGACAAGTTTATGGTTTACCTTTGCCCCAATACAATGAGCACCGAGGAATGTATGTATATGGAATGCGAAGTCGAGGGCGGTAGCCCCTGATGGTAGTGTCACTATTTCTCCTTTCGGAGTAAAGACAAATATCTCCTGTGCAAAAAGATTTAACTTGATAGCATCGAGGAAGTCCATAGCATCTGGCTGTGGATCATCAAGAATTTCCTTGATGGTACAAAGCCAATCGTTGAGCTCTCCATCGGTATCTGCAGAGTTATCTCCAGCCTTGTATTTCCAGTGAGCAGCAAATCCCTGTTCTGCAATCTTGTCCATACGGTCAGAACGTATCTGCACCTCTATCCATCTACCCTGATTACTCATCAGCGTAACGTGGAGAGCCTGATAACCATTAGCCTTAGGATGGTTGAGCCAATCGCGAAGACGATCAGGATGTGACTTGTATAGCTTTGTAATTGCGACGTAGATACGGAAACATTCGTTCACCTCCTCTTCTTCTGAAGGTGAAGTAAATATTATTCTTACAGCGAGAATGTCGTATATTTCATCAAAGGAAACATGCTTGTTGCGCATCTTGTTCCAGATAGAGTAAGGACTCTTGACACGCATCTTTATCACATACTTGCATCCCATAGCATCAAGAACTTCACGTATCGGTGTAGTGAATTTCTCAAACAGTTCATCGCGCTGTTCCTGCGTGTGAGCTAATTTGCGCACAATATTGGCATAGGAGTCGGGATGTTCGTATTTGAATGCTAAATCTTCGAGTTCCGTTTTTATCTTGTTCAGTCCCAACCTATTGGCAAGCGGCGCATAGAGATACAAGGTCTCGCCCGCCACCTTATATCTCTTGTTCTCAGGGAGATTGTCAAGGGTGCGCATATTATCAAGGCGGTCACATATCTTTATGAGTATCACCCTGATGTCATCACTCATGGTAAGCAGGAGTTTCTTGAAGTTCTCTGCCTGCTCTGATGCCTTATCTCCAAAGATACCACCTGATATTTTGGTCAGTCCATCCACTATCTGTGCGATTTTCTTACCAAATACATTCTCAATGTCTTCTACCGTATAGTCGGTATTGTCAATGATATCATGCAGCAATGCGGAGCAAATGGACGTAGAACCGAGTCCCATTTCCCTTGACGCAATGAGTGCAACGGCAATGGGATGATTGATGTAAGGTTCGCCTGAAGGTCTGCTTACCCCCTCAAGTGCCCTCTTGGCAAAGTTGTATGCTTTTTGTATTATGTCAATCTTCTTTCTGTGGTTACTTGACATATAACTGTCCACCAACTGCTGAAAGAGAACTGACTCCTTTGTCTGTTCAGGTTGCGTAGTATTATTGTTTTCCATAGATTGGTTAGGTTTGGCGGTCTTGTCGGTTTGTTATCTTGTCGTTTAGTTGTCTTGTTGTTTGACTGGGCAAATGAGGAATACTATCAACTAAACAACAAGACAACTAAACTACAAAACCTCACTTCACTCTCAACTTCTTTCCAGCTCTGATGGAAGAACCCGAAATCTTGTTGAGTTTTTTCAGTTTTGCAACGGTAGTGCCATTGCGTTTTGCTATCTGAGAGAGCGTATCACCCTTTCTCACAGTCACACTCTTGGACCTGCCGGAACGTGATTTCTTCTTTTTTCTGGCAGAGCTCTTGGTTCTCTTGGAAGAACCGCTGCTATTGGAGCGATATACGGGAGCTGCGTCATTGACAGCCACCTCGTCACGTTTCATGAGGTTGTCCACGTTGTATGCGAATATCGAATCAGAATTTTCAATAAACGCATTAACATATTCTACAGGCATACGAAGGTCTGTAGGCTCACTATAGCCTGTCACCACATCACGTCTGTACTGCGGATTGAGGCTGCGCAACTGCTCGATGCTGATGCCGAGGACTTTAGATACCTGTTCGAAATGCAAGTCACGATAGAGCATGACGGTATCTGTCGGCACCGGTGCTTCGGCTACCATGGGACAGATATTATGCTCACAGTAGTAGTTCATGATGTAGTTAGCCGCAATAAAAGCAGGTACATAACCCCTCGTTTCCATCGGCAGATAAGGGTAAATCTTCCAATAATCCTTCTCACCTCCTGCACGGCGTATCGCCTTGTTGATGTTTTCGGGTCCTGCATTGTAGGCCGCAATGACGAGATTCCAGTCACCGAAGATTTTGTAGAGGTCACTGAGGTAGTGAGCTGCCGCATAAGAAGCCTTGACAGGGTCACGTCTCTCATCTATCATAGTGGTCACTTTCAGTCCATATCTCTTGCCAGTAGCAAGCATAAACTGCCACAATCCCGTAGCTCCTACACGACTGACAGCATTAGGATTGAGCGCAGACTCAATGACTGGAAGATATTTCAATTCGAGCGGAATGCCATAGACCTCAAGAGCTTGTTCGAAAATGGGCATATAGAAATTGCTCGCACCAAGCATGAATGCGACAGAGCGACGCAGACGACCAAAATAGCGTTCAATGAATTTCTGTACCACTTCATTCCATGGCATCTCCATAGCTGTAGGCAAGCGACGCAAACGCTCCTTATATACATCAATTTCATATACAGGATTGACATCACTCATTCGGCAATTAGTATCTGGTATTAGATATGCCTTGGAGTTATAATCATTTAGGAGGGAATCGATTTCAATGAGCATACCCTCTGGTACTTCAATAATTTCCTCATCTCCATTTTCCTTGTCAATGATGATTTCTTCATCATCATATTCATTCTCCTCGTCATTATCAATGACTTCCTGTGCAAACAATGGTGATATTCCTCCGAAAATGAAGGCTATAGATAACAATATATTTTTTTTATTCATTTTCTAATAGTTAAGTAGATATGCCAAAATTTTATTCAGTTGTCATGACTTATAACCGATACAAGTCTTTTTCAAAAAATAAAAGCTGCATTAATTCCGACCCCAGAATTGGATGAGAAAACCTGTTTTCCTGCAGCCTTGCCCTTGTCTATGGTACTGGTTGGACTGACAATGCCTGGTTCCAGATGCAGGCTAAGGTCATCACTAATATCAAACTGCGATAGAGAGGCATCTACATAAGCATCTATGACGCTGAGAGCATAGACCCCGATGATGCAGAAAAAGCTCATGTCTCTCCACCTGCGAAATCTATCTTTTCTTTTTCGAAATACCTCCTTATACCTATCCATGTTTGACTCATTGATTTGCACTCCGAGATGCAGGAACTGCTTAAAGCTATTGGTATTTGGATTATCATCCATTATGTCGATGTAAGCCTGAGCATAGTCAGCATACATCTGATTATTCCATCTCATAGCGTATGCACATCCAATAAATCCTCCGTAGAAGATGGGCAGTTTCCAATATTTCCTGTTATATATCTGTCCAGCTCCTGGCAACACGATAGCAAGCCACATTGCACGTTTCGGATCAGGCTTCCACGTAGTCCAATCACGTTGTTGTCTCTTTGCAATCTTATCAAGATTAAGTATGACAAGCGAATCATGCGTTGTGAGAATAGCCTCATCCGTCTTTACTATCGTATCAGCCTTAACTCTGTTTACCACAGAGTCTATCTTTTCTATGGTCTGCGCTTCGGCAATAAAACAGAAGTGCAGGCATAGCATAGTGAATAAGGTCCTGAATAGTTTTAGATGATAAATGTTCACCTTATATATAAATCTTAAGTTCAATCGGTAAGAGAGGAAATCCTTTATCCTACTCTCCCTGCTTCAATCTGTCAAACAGCAACATCAGACGCTCAAGGTCTTCCTCATTCTCAAAGGGTATGGTGATTTTTCCTTTTCCTTTGGGTGAACATGACAGTTGCACTTTAGAGTTGAGGAATGATGTCAGGCGGTCTCTAAGTTTATCATATCCTTCTGGAAGTTTCTTGCATTGTACAATCTTGTTATTACCTCCAATATGTTCCTCACCGTTTTTTAGCAACGAGCACATCTCCTCGACCTTACGTACAGAGTAGCCGTTCTTGATGATTTCCTTGAAAAGTTTTATCTGCAACGAAGGACTGTCGAGCGAAAGCAATGCACGCGCATGTCCCATATCTATTTCTTTCTTCTGCAATGCCAGCTGTATCTGTGCAGGAAGGCGGAGCAACCGAAGATAGTTGGCTATTGCCGCACGGCTCTTTCCTACTCTCTCAGAGATTTTCTCCTGCGTCATGCCATCGTTCTCCAACAGATGCTGGTATGCCAAGGCTATCTCTATGGAGTTAAGGTCCTCTCTCTGGATATTCTCCACGAGAGCCATCTCCATAATGCTTTCATCACTAATGGTTCGGATATACGCAGGTATAGCCTTCAGTCCAGCCAATTGCGAAGCTCTCCATCTGCGTTCTCCTGCAATAATCTGAAACCTGTTGTCATCTACCTGCCTGAGCGTGATAGGCTGGATGATTCCTATCTCTCGGATACTTGTGGCAAGCTCCCTGAGAGCCTCTTCGTCAAACTCACGACGAGGCTGGTTAGGATTTGCCTCAATCTGTTCGATTGCTATCTCGTTGATGGTAGAAGACCCCTGTGGCCTCACCCCCTCAGTGGAGATGAGAGCGTCAAGTCCTCTGCCCAAAGCGTTATATTTCTTGTGTACTGCCATTGTTATTTTTCTTTCAGAAACCACTTATGGTGGGTAGTTCCGTCTCTCACGTTCCTGATTTTTGGTTGTTGGTTTGTCAGACTCACCTTTTGAGAAGATTCCCCGGGAAGCAAATCAACCAAAAACCTACAACCCGAAACCCGCAACCTAAACATCAATCTATCCCCCATTCCCCTCACGGGCGATAATCTCCTTTGCCAGGGCAAGATGATTTTTCGAGCCCGTGGACTCAGCATCGTAGAGTATGACCGGAAGGCCATGCGAGGGCGACTCCGAGAGCTTTACGTTACGCTGTATGACTGTCTTGAAGACCAATTCCTGGAAATGCCTCTTCACCTCATCATAAATCTGGTTGGCAAGACGGAGGCGGGAGTCATACATGGTAAGCAGGAAGCCTTCTATCTCAAGAAGCGGATTGAGCTTGCTCTTTATTATCTTGATAGTATTGAGCAACTTGCTGATACCCTCAAGGGCAAAATATTCGCACTGCACGGGAATGATGACAGAAGACGCTGCCGTAAGGGAATTGACCGTGATAAGTCCGAGCGAAGGACTGCAGTCGATAAGTATATAGTCGTATTCCTCCCTTATAGGCTCAAGAAGTTTTGCAATGACATGCTCACGGTTCTTGATGTTGAGCATCTCTATTTCAGCTCCCACAAGGTTGATGTGACTGGGAATGATGTCAAGGCCGTTGATGTCTGTAGTATAGATAGCATCCCTCACGTCGGCATGGTCTATGATACACTCGTACAGGGAGCAATCGACTTCCGACAAATCCACGCCGAGTCCGCTGGAGGCATTTGCCTGCGGGTCGGCATCCACTACAAGAACACTTCTCTCCAGCGTAGCAAGCGAAGCGGCAAGGTTGATACTGGTAGTCGTCTTTCCTACTCCGCCCTTCTGGTTTGCCAATGCTATTATTTTTCCTTGTTTCTTGTTCATAATCTCTATGGGGTTTGAGACAGAATTGTACACTGTATGTACATAATACGATGCAAAGTTAGGAATTTTTCTTCACATTTTGGCTCTTTTCTATTAATAATATACAATTTTTAGCATTTATGTCATTATTTTATAACCTTTTTCCTAACTTTGCATCATGGAAGAAAGAAAAAAGTCTTTTGAAACAGACAAACCCCTGATACTCATTTCCAACGATGACGGCTTTGAGGCTAAAGGCATCAAGGCTCTTGTCGATATGGTGAAAGACTTTGGAGACGTGATAGTATGTGCACCGGAAAGCGGACGTTCGGGCAGTAGCAGGGCGTTTACGATGGACGTGCTTCGGCTCAACCATATCAGCACGGAGGACAACGTACAGACATGGAGCTGCAGCGGTACTCCCGTCGATTGCGTCAAGATGGCTTATTCGGAACTGTGCCCCCGCAAGCCGTCTCTCGTGCTCAGCGGTATCAACCACGGTGACAACGCCAGTACAAACGCACATTACAGCGGCACGGTCGGTGTAGTAATCGAGGGTGCGATGAAAAGCATCCCGAGCATAGCTTTCTCGCTCTGCGACTATGACACAGATGCTGACTTTTCCCCTCTTGACAAGATAGTCAGAAGATTCGTCGCACTCGCACTCGAAAAAGGCATGCCACACTATTCCTGTCTCAATATCAATGTACCGAAGACTATTCTGCACGACGAAATAAAGTTTTGCCGTATGGCTCACGGAAACTGGCATAAAGAGGTGGAGAAATGCCATCACCCTACACGTGGCTATGACTATTACTGGATGTGTGGCTATTATCAAAATGACGAGATTGAGGCGACTGATACCGATGCCTGGGCCATAAGTCACGGATATGTCGCTGTCACTCCTATCACTGTGGAACTCACAGACTTCGATTATCTCAACCGTCTGAAGACTATGTCGATAAATTAGATTTGCAGACCTCCTATGAAATACTATCTCATTGTCGGTGAGGCAAGCGGTGACCTGCATGCTTCCCACCTTATGACAGCCTTGAAGCAGCATGATTCCCAAGCTCAGTTCCGTTATTTCGGAGGTGACAATATGACTGCTGTCGGGGGTGAGCGTGTGCGTCATTTCAAGGAACTGGCTTACATGGGCTTTATCCCTGTCCTTTTACATCTGCCCACTATTCTCAGCAACATGAGAAAGTGCAAACGTGACATCGTAGCATGGCAACCCGATGTAGTAATACTCGTAGATTATGCAGGCTTCAATCTCTCCATTGCAAAATTCCTTACCGACTATCGGAAACGCCCTTCAACGCAATGGAAAGGATGTCCTGTATTCTACTACATAGCCCCCAAGCTATGGGCATGGAAGGAATGGCGCATAAAGAACATAAAGAGGGACGTACAAGAACTGTTTTCTATCTTACCTTTCGAGGAAGATTTCTTCACCAAGAAGCATCATTATCCGATACATTATGTAGGCAATCCTACCGCTGACGAGGTAAGGGCGTTCCGCGCAGGATACAAAGAGACAGAACTCGCCTTTCGCCAACGCTACAACCTTGATACAGAGAAACCTATCATCGCTTTGCTTGCCGGCAGTCGCAAGCAGGAGATAAAGGACAATCTCCCTGCAATGATGGAGGCTGTAAAGAGTTTTCCTGACTATCAGCCAGTGCTTGCCTGCGCCCCTGGCGTGGAAGAAGAATACTATGATTCCTTTATTTCAGGAAGCAATTTGCGCACTACTCACAACGATACCTACGCTCTTCTCTCCCACTCTGCCGCAGCTCTCGTAACGAGTGGTACGGCAACTCTCGAGACTGCCCTTTTCAATGTACCGCAAGTAGTATGCTACAAGACTCCTGTCCCGCGGCTTGTCCGCTGGGCTTTCAACCACATCATCAAGTGCCGTTACATCTCCTTAGTCAATCTGATAGCCTACAAGGAAGTGGTTCCCGAACTGTTTGCTGACCGCTTTTCCTTGTCCGACATCACCAAAGAGTTGAGCGAGATACTCCCTGGCTCATCCCGACGTGAGACAATGCTAAGAGAGTATGAAGAGATAGACCGTCGCCTTGGCAACCTTCCCGCTGCTGACAATGCCGCACGGGAGATTATCTCTGCCATCCAGTCTGCCCAGTCTGTTACCCTTTCCCCTCAATAGCGTGCCAAAGAGAGTACCGTGCTTCGGGATTGATTGTCTGCAGGTGATGGAAAAGGTCACGCATGGTACTGCGGTGTGTCACCTCTTCATAAGGGCACAGACGCTTCTGCCTGTGGAAGCCAAGAACCTCAGCCACCTCCTTTATGTCCGACTCATGCACAAGGCATAAGGGGCGGATAATCTGAAGGTCATAATGCTCCATCTGCATGAGCGGCCGCATCGTCTCCGCCTTGCCCTCAAATGTGATATTCATCAGGTAGGTGATGATAAAATCATCGTTATGATGCCCGAGAGCCACTTTGTTGAAACCATGTTCTTGGGCAAAACCAAAGAGGGTTTTTCTCCTGTTCCATGCACAAAGGAAGCACCTTGTCTTCCTCCGGTCGGTAGATTCGTCAAAAGACGAGTGGATAATATGAAGCGGCATACCAAGGTCTTCGCAAAAACTGCTGAGGTAACTGCAATCCGTCTCGTATGGTATATTATCCATAATGACGTGAGCCGCCTCCACCTCGATATGCGGGCGGTATATCCTTGCTCTCTCAGCGAGTAACCTTGCCATCATCAGTGAATCCTTTCCTCCCGACAATGCTACGAGAATACGGTCTCCATCCTTTAGGAGGCCGTATTCTGTTGTCGCTTTCCTGAATTGTTTTTCTATTCTTTTCTCTGCCATTTCGATTAACTGTGGTTTGGTTGTTTGGTGGTTTAGTTGTCTTGTTGTTTGGTTGTTTAGTTGTTTGGTTGTTTAGTTGTTTGGTTGTTTAGTTGATAGTATTCGACTCCATTTCCAAGACAAACAACAAGACAACCAAACAACTAAACATCCAAACAACCAAACAACTAAACATCCAAACAACCAAACAACTAAACAACCAAACAACTAAACAACCAGAAACTACATCGCCTCAAGTTGCAGCACGCGACTTGCCCAGTCGTTCTTCTTGCCGTGCTCTACATCATGTGTGTATGGCATTTCCAGACCCGTCTGCATGAGGAATGCGCCGCTATACGTCTTGCCCTCGCATGGCAATGGCTTCTTGTCAATACGGTTAAGTTCGTGTACCTTATACATACGGTTGGCATCCAGTCCCGCCATCTTGATGCGTGGGAAGTGCTGATTCTTGAATGTCTCAAGTTTCCACCAGAAGAACACCGCCTCTTTCTTGTCAGCAGAGACATACATCTGAGACGCCACGTTATCGCCTTTATAAGGAGAATGCAGGCGGTAAAGGTCTCCGAACTGTATTACTGGGCGCACTTTCTTATAGTCGGCGATTACCGTGCGGCAGAATGCTTTCTCCTCGTCCGTCATGTTCTTAGGCTGTATCTCCATTCCGAGGCGACCTGACATTGCCACGTCACAACGCAGTTTCAGGGATGTGGTACGGAAAACGGCATGGTTGGGCACAGCGGATATATGGCTTGCCATGGCTATTGCTGGGAAGAAATAGCTTGTGCCCCACTGCATGAAGACGCGTTGCAGGGCATCCGTGTTGTCACTTACCCAGAACTCGTCAAAGTAAGGGAGCAGTCCGTAGTTGGCACGTCCGCCTCCGGAAGCGCAGTCCTGAATGATGACATCAGGATATTTGGCACGTATCTTCTCCAATACGCTGATGAGCCCCCTGTGATAAGCTATATATAAATGGCTCTGGTCTTCCATTGGGAGATACTGACTGCCGTGGTTCATCACCGGAGCGTTGGCATCCCATTTTATGTAGGCTATCTCCGGGAACTTCGTCAGCAGGTTATCTACAATAGAGAAAACGTACTCCTGCACCTTGGGATTGGAGAGGTCGAGAACTACCTGCGTGCCTCCACGTCCCATGACAGGCTCACGCTGCGGAGCCTTGATTATCCAGTCGGGGTGCTTCTCATAGAGTTCGGAAGTGGTGTTAGCCATCTCCGGCTCAATCCATATACCGAATTTCACTCCATTCTTCCTTGCATCAGCGAGGAGACGCTCTATTCCCTCCGGCAGTTTCTGCCTATCTACGACCCAGTCGCCGAGGGCTGCATTGTCGGTAAGGCGGCGGTATTTCTCGCCAAACCATCCGTCATCCATGACAAACAGTTCTCCTCCCATCGACTTTATGTCACGCATCATCTGGTCCATGCCCTCGTGATTGATGTCAAAATATACTCCCTCCCACGAGTTGAGCAGTATCATTCTCTCCTGATCAGCATGGCGGAGCATATATTTCCTTGCCCAGGAATGGAACGTCTGACTCACGCCGTTAGTACCTTTTACGGAATATGTATAAGCACTGCGTGGAGTGGTAAAGGTCTCATTCCTGCGAAGATGATACTCGGAATTGTCGGGATTGATGCCTGCGAAATAATAGTGATAGTCGGAATCGTCAGTGTCTATCGTTATGCGATAATTGCCACTGTAGCACAATGCTGCTCCAATCACCTCGCCGCAGTTCTCCCTTGCAGGTCCATTGAGCGAGAGCATCACCTCATTGCGGTTGGCAGTGGCATTGCGCAAGCCGTCCTTGTCCTTTATCTGGAACAAGCCATTCTGCAGCTTTTCCTCAAACAGCTGTGCCTCACTCGCCCACGAACCATGGAAATGAGTGCAATAGACATCACCACGGCGTATCGGCAGGAGGGGATTATAGCACTGCGTCAGCGTCACAGTTTTCTTCTCTCCATTTGTAATATCAGTCCATGACTCTATCATATCCACATCCTTGTATGCGAAATAATACAGGTTTACAGTGGTAGGATATACAGGGTCTTTCAGCGTAACAGTGAGCAGCGTTCCCTCACGATGGTTTCCGTTCGGTGCCTTGTCTGCGAGAGGTTTTACGTTGTAGTCGCTGACAAGGAGATTGGTAGAGAGGTTTCCGTCACCGTGACGCATGGCAAGGCAGGTCTCGCTCTGCGTATGGTTAGCACCATAGGCCGGATATATCTCCGCCCTGCTCCAGTTTTCATCATTAGGCACCTGGAGGTTGGCAATGTCTCCCATTGTCAATGATGCTCCATAATAGAGAAATTTTGGTTCAGCCCCCTTGTTTATATCCAAGACCATAGTGGTATTCGGGGTTGAAATCTTTACTTTTTCTGCTCCTGCCTGCATTGTCATGGCAAGGAGAGCAAGGGATAACAGGATTGGTTTCATATAGTTAGGGTTGTGGGTTTTGGGTTATTGGTTTTAGGTTGTTGGTTGGATTACCATTTCCTCATGAGTAAGACTCCATTGGCAACGCATTACCAACCAAAAACCAACAACCCAAAACCATTATTTAATATGTGCTGTAAGGAACGTAGCGTTACCGAAGATGTAGAGCACATTCTCGGATGCCGGGACGAGGAGTGTCTCTCCCTGCCGCACTTTGATGCCGTTGATATTCGCTTCACCCCACAGGCAGACCACCACGACAAAGGAATCGCAATGGAAATCTATCTGCTGTGCTACCTGAACGACTACCCTATGCACTACGAAATACGGGCAGTTGATGAGTTGCGAGGTAGGCTGCGTGGAGTCATAACTGGTGCGGTATTCCGGCCATACCTGATAGTCTATTGCATCCTTAGCCTGCTCGATATGCAGTTCGCGCGGCTTGCCATGCGCATCGACACGCCCGAAATCATAGACGCGATAGGTAATGTCTGAGGTCTGCTGTATCTCTGCAAGGAAGCAACCGGCTCCTATGGCATGGAGTCGCCCGGCAGGGAGGAAGAAGAGGTCACCCTGATGCGCCTCATGCGTCGCTATGACATCCTGCATGGGCGAACGTCCGTTGACAGGTGCTGCCGTGGCAAGCTGCTCATACTCGTCAGGAGTGATGGATTCCTTGAGTCCTGCGTATATCTTACTTCCCACATCACTCTTTATGACATACCACATCTCCGTCTTTCCTGCACATCCGTGTCGCTTCATTGCAAGTTTGTCATCTGGATGCACCTGCACGGAAAGGTCCTGCCGCGAGTCTATGAACTTCACCAACAGGGGAAACTTGTTGCCGAATCGCTTATACACCTTGCCGCCCACAAGCAGTCCCTTGTACTTGTCGATGAGTTCCGTGAGGGTCATTCCTACGTCCACGTCATCTATGATACCTCGTTCGATAGCAACGCTCTCATGCCCTGCAACGCCGGAAATCTCCCAACTCTCTCCTATATTCGGCTGGGCAGTGTATATTCCCTTGAAGGGAGCTATCTGATAGCCGCCCCAGAGAGTTGTCTTCAAGTATGGCTCAAATTTGTATGGTTTCATGAGTTGATTTGGGTTGTCGTTTTTGGGTTATATGTTTTCTCCTCTCTCTATCAGTTCCAGGCACATACGGCTGTTATGATATGGGCATTTCCAGAAGCCTGCATGGTCATCACGGCGGTTGATATTGCGCTCCGGGTCACGACTCCAGTACCATTCCCCGAGTTCATGGTCAATGAGGTTGTCCTTTATGTACTGCCAGCAGGCGAGAACTTTCTTCAAAGCCTCCGTGTCAGAGAAATACTGGTAGAGATTAAAGAATCCCACCACTGCCTCAGCCTGCACCCACCAATGTCTGTCTGCGTCAACATATCCCGTGTCGAGGTTGGCTTCGTGGGTCATGGAACCGTCAGCATTGAGTCCCTTCTCCGATGCCTTTGCCACCAAGCGCACTACAGGCTCCACCCTGTCAAGCACCTTTCTGTCTCCGAGGACAAGGGCGGCTTCGTGCAAAAGCCACGAACACTCAATGTCATGTCCGTAACTTTCGAGCCATCCCGCTCCCCTCTTCCAGTCCTTTTCAAAGAACAGGTCGAGGTGATAGGTCTCAGGATTGAGTATCTTCTCGCAGAAGATGTCGATAAGATTACGCAGCGCACGCTCCACTCTTGCCGTAACAGCATCAATGTCATGGCGTTGCAGCATCGTTCCCGCCTCCCTCAATTCCTTCAGGCAACGGTAAAGGTTGGTATATGGCTCTATGATATGCAGGTGCGTGTTCTGCGATTTGGGATAATTGGCATCAAGTTCCGATAGTCTCATGTCGGCTATCTCGCCCCATTCTCTCGTACACGCTTCGATATAGCCGTTATATTCCTTGTCGAAAGAATGTTCTTCGATGACATCAAACAGCGAGAAGCACACATCGAGAACCTCCGTATCCTTAGTAGCACGTACATATTCAGAGAGTCCGTAGATGGCGAAACCGATGGCATAGAACTGCTTTTTCGTATCTATGGGATTGCCCTTGCAGTCAAGTTCCCAATACGTGCCTCCATATATAGGGTCTATGAAATGCTGAATGAGATAATCCTTTGCTCTCGTTGCAGCCTCAAGGTATTCGGGATTACGCAGCACACGGTATGCAGCAGAGAAACTCCACAGTATTCTTGCATTGAGAATGCCGCCCTTGCTTGCTTCCTTTACCAACGTCCCGTCGCCCCTCATCTGACCATAAAAGCCGCCATTCTCCTTGTCCTGCATCTTCAGCCAGAACGGAAGAATGTTCTTTGTGAGGGTCTCTTTGACCTCCTGTTTCAGTATTGTTACTCTTTGATTCATGTTTTATTAGGGAGAAAAATGGTTGGTTGATGGTGGTTGGTTGATGGTGGTTGTTGTTTTGAACAAAACGTTAAACCTACATTTTTTAGAATTTGCCTTCAAGTTGTTCCACATTCTTGTCCCCTGGACGGAAAAGATAGCCTGTGCATGGCTTTGAGTCTGTAGAATAAGTCTTCCATTCTATCTTTGACCATTGTATCTTGTCCGTGCGTTGTGCAAGAGGGACATGAGGAATGGCAGAACCGTTTTTTACCATTATGATAATAGGCATCTGACTGCCTTTGCCTTTCCAGCATGGCACGTCTATGGTTCTCCATCCTGGCTGATAGACTTTTCCTGTCTGATAGTCTATCCAAGGCTCGTTTCCTGGCAGATATACGATGCGTGAGGTATCAGACTCAAGCATTGGAGCGATGAGTATCTGGTTTCCAAACATATATTCATCTTCTACAAGCCATGCACCGGGGTCTTCAGGATATTCGAGCAAAAGGGCACGCTGCATGGGTAATCCTTGCTCTGTACACAACTTTGCCTGTGCGTATATATAAGGCATCAGCATATATTTCATCTCAGCCGACTGACGGAAGAAGTCCATGAACTCCTGTCCTTTGGAGTAGTCTGACTGCCCGTCAGTATAGAGCCAGGGTTCTGTCTCGACGCCATGAATACGCGAATGGGAGGTAAAGAATCCGTAAGGCAACCAGCGACGATACAGTTCCTCGGGCGACTTGGTCACAAAACCGCCAATGTCATTGCTCCAGAAAGAGAAGCCTGAGAGTCCTAATGACAATCCTGAGCGGAGGGAACCGAGGAGTCCCGTGTTAGTAGTACAAGCGTCTCCACCCCAATGCAATGGGTATCTCTGTGAGCCAGCCCAAGCCGAACGTGCCCAGATGATGCCCTCACCATTTGCCTTGTCTATGGCTTCCCAGGCTGTCTTGTTGTAACGCAGAGGATAGAGATTATGCTCATAGAGTCCTGTCTTGCCGTTGCTGTAAATGCCATTGTGCAATGGTGCTCCCTCTCCGAAATCCACCTTGATGACAGCAACACCCTGATTGACAAGTCCCTGTAGCTTCTCCGTGTACCATTGGCAAGTCTTTGGGTTGGTAAAGTCGAGGATAGCATCCTCAAAAGGCAACTGTCCATTAGGACTTTTCACGGCAAGTCCGTTATCTACCAGCTCATTGAAGTAACGGTTCTTGGGGGTGAAGTACGGCAACTGCCATAGGCAAGTATGAAATCCCTGCTCTTTCAAGTCTTTCAACATCTTGACGGGGTCTTTGAAATTCTTCTTTGAGAACTCATAATCACACTGCCAATCTACTTCGAACCATCCAGTATCAAAGTGTATCACGTCAGCCGGTATGCGGTTGTCACGCAGTTTCTTTGCCACGCTTCTTCCCTCCTCTTCTGTAAAATAGGAGATGCGTGACATCCATGTGCCAAACGACCATAGTGGAGGGAGAGAAGGCTTGCCTACGAGTTCGGTATATTCATTGAGTATTTCTTTCGGATTGCCCAACATGATGAACAGGTCGGCATTCTCATCTCCCATGAACAGGCGGGTGCTTCCTATGTATGAACAACCGAAATCCACTGTGACGGGTGCTGCCGTATGGATGAAGATGCCATATCCTCTGTTGGAGAAGAAGAAAGGTATGGGCTTGTACATATCGGGAGTTTCTGGTCCCTGCGGGTCGGCAACAAAGAGGTTGAGCTTCTGTCCCACATGATTAAGCCCCAAAGGTGACTCGCCGCAACCATAGATACGCTCGCCGGGAGCAAGAGAGAAGACAGGTTCAATGGCACGAGAGTTGTCCATGCCACGCTTCATCCACATCAGAGGATGCGTCTTGACCTGCGTAGAATCATTGTCGTAGAGGCTTCGGGTATGGGTCAACTCCTTGCCATGCTTATCCTTTATGACAAGACGCCAAGGGTACTTGTGTATCTCTACAATGCCTTCGCTACTCTTATATATTATGGCTTTCGGCGTATCGCTGACAGTCCATAGCGCACTGCCGTCAGAAGGCTTCTTCACCAACATCACCTCATCGTCGTAATTGTCTTTGGGAATGATAGGTGATGTAAAGATGCGCACACGCACCGTGCGACTGTTTACCGGCTCGACAGAAAACTGCAACTCAGGACTTTGGTCATAGGCAGGACCAGGGAAGTCAAGGTTTTCGAGCGGTATAATCCATTGTCCGTTGGCATTGAAAGCCTGACGAGCGTGCAGTTGCTGACGTGTCCACTTTATCTTGCCTGTTCCTGTCAGTCGGTCAAAGGCGGCAAGGCTATCAGCCACAAAGTAGGTGTTGGACATATCATGAAACTGCTGGCTCATATCAAGCGACTGGTTGAGCAAATACTGCTGACCGTTGTTGGTGGTAAGCTGAGCGGAAGCCGTTGTTGTAATCAGCGATAATGCGATTGTAGAGATCAATGATTTCATATTTTTCTGACTTGGTGTAGGAAAAAATAGAGATGATATTTCCTGCTATTTCTTCAAAGGGAAACGATAGGCAAGGACACCCATGATGAGGGCTATGACAGCAGGGAAGAGAGAGAACAAAGCCCATACCATGGTCTTCACCGACTCCTCGTCAGTAATAGTCACGATGGTCTCGCCCGTCTGCATATCGGTAGTAGAGACAAGTCCTGCCATGCCGAGAAGCATTGCAATGAGCGAACCAGAGATTGCACCTCCAAACTTCTGTGCCATAGTACCTGAGGAGAATATCAGTCCGGTAGAGGACGTGCCGAATTTCTCCGTAGCAAAGTCTGCCACATCGGCATACATAGACCACAGCAATGGGGAGTAGATGCCTGCACCCACGGAAGTAAGTATTGACACTGCTATCATTACCCATATATATGAAGCATCCATAGGAATAAAGAAGAAGAGTACAGACGTAGCGAAGCAAATGACAGATGACCACACGAAAGCCGCACGCTTGGAACCTACCCACTTGGTGAACATTGGTGACAAGCCTCCGAATATCATACAGGTCACCTCACCTATTGCCATGAAGACCGTAAAATTGATGATGAGGTTGCCCATTGTCACGTCACCGCCGATGCAATAAGTGAACATATATCCTGCCACTGCATAACGGAAACCGTTGAAGAAATTGGTACATACGGCAATGGAGGTGATATACACCCACGGCTCGTTCTTGAACAAGTCACCAAACTGCTTGAACGAGAACTTCTCTGCACGCTTCGGGCGGATACGTTCC
>CALZJQ010000025.1 GCA_945787895.1 uncultured Prevotella sp.
TGCAACGAGGGAAGTTGTGCATGGGGGAGTACGACAAACCTACCTGAGTAGTTACTTATCCCTTTAAGAAAAGTTAAAAACATAATAACATCTTCACATTTTCAAACAATATTTATTAACTTTGCAAATCAGTGATTTAGTTGTTTGGTGGTTTTGTTGTTTGGTTGTTTAGTTGTTTGTCTTCACAATGGAGAAAAGCTATCAACAAGACAACAAGACAACAAAACAACCAAACAACAAAACAACCAGACAACAGGTATTCTTCGACCAGGTCGAAGAACAAAACAACCAGAAGCTACTGACATAACAACAAACCTAAAAATACAATTACCAAATGAGTTCAATCAAAACAAACAAAATGACAAACTGGCGCTGGGTAATGTGCGCCATGCTGTTCTTCGCTACTACCATCAACTACATGGACCGTCAGGTACTGTCCCTGACTTGGAAAGACTTCATCTCTCCAGAGTTCGACTGGAACGATGACATCTATGGCACCATCACGGCAGCTTTCTCCTTCTTCTATCTTGTCGCCAACATCTTTGCCGGAAAGTTCGTTGATTTCATCGGGACCAAGAAAGGCTATTTCTGGTCTATCGTAATATGGTCGATTGGCGCAGTAATGCATGCTTTCTGCGGCGTCTTCACCTTGAAGGTGATGGGTGCCACGGGCGTGATGATAGCCACGGTAAGCATGTACGCCTTCCTCGTATGCCGCTGCATCCTTGCAGCAGGTGAGGCAGGCAACTTCCCCGCAGCCATCAAGGTGACGGCTGAATACTTCCCTAAGAAAGACCGCGCATTCGCAACGTCTATCTTTAACTCCGGCGCATCCGTAGGTGCCCTCGCTGCTCCGATGACCATTCCTATCCTTGCAAAGGTGACAAGCTGGGAAATGTCGTTCATCATCATCGGTGCGCTCGGCTTCGTATGGGCTGCAATATGGATTTTCGTCTATGACAAGCCCGCCAAGTCAAGGTTTGTCAATGAGGCAGAGCTTAACTATGTCAACTCCGACGAGGATGAGACCGTCACGGAGAAAGCAGTGGAAGAGAAACCCATGAGTTACGCCAAGGCTCTCAGCTTCAGGCAGACATGGTCATTCGCTTTCGGCAAGTTCATGACAGACGGCGTATGGTGGTTCTTCCTCTTCTGGGCACCGGCATATTTCTCTGACCAGTACGGCTACCGCTCCGACTCATCAATGGGCATCGCCCTCATCTTCACGCTCTATGCCATCGTTACCGTCCTTTCCATGTTCGGCGGTTATCTACCTAAGCTGTTCGTAGAGAACAAGGGCATGAACCCTTACAAGGGACGTATGCGCGCAATGCTTATCTTCGCCTTCTTCCCTGTGCTCGCACTGTTTGCACAGCCTCTCGGACAGTACAGCGCATGGTGGCCGGCAGTCATCATCGGTCTCGTTGGAGCAGGCCACCAGGCATGGTCTGCCAACATATTCTCCACGGTTAGCGACATGTTCCCCAAGAGTGCAGTTGCGACAATCACCGGTATCGGCGCCGCGGCAGGAGGACTCGGCTCTATGCTCATCAACAAATGCTCTGGTATGCTCTTCACCTATGCCGAGGCACAGGGAAGCGCATTCTCGTTCTTGGGATTTGAAGGCAAGCCTGCAGGATACATGATAATCTTCTGCATCTGTGCAGTAGCCTACCTCATCGGATGGGTAGTCATGAAGGCTCTCGTGCCTGAGTACAAGCCCGTAGTAATAGAATAATGACAAAGGAACAGGCATTATACAGACTCACCTCCCTCTGTGCGCATTCAGAGTATTGTCAGCATGACATGCTCGAAAAGATGCGCAAGTGGGAGGTGAGCGTCGTTGATCAGGCAAGCATCATGGAGTATCTTGTAAGGGAGAGATACGTCGATGAGGAACGCTATGCACGGCATTTCATTTCCGACAAGATAAAGCTAAACAAATGGGGAAGGAGGAAGGTGGAGCAAGCCCTTTACATGAAAAGGGTTCCCGAAAAAATATATAGACCCATACTCGAAGAACTGTCCGATGAAGATTACGATGAAATACTCTTTCCATTGCTCCGCAGCAAGCTCCGCAGCGTAAAGGGGAAAGACGAATATGAGATAAGGGGAAAACTGATACGCTTCGCCCTGTCACGCGGCTTCGACATGGACATCGTGCTTCAGGCTGTAGAGAACATCATGAAGGAAGCATAATGCGAGACCAACAACCAGAAACTACCTCAATGATTTCAGTCATAATACCAGTATATAACGTAGAGAAATACCTGCGCCACTGCCTTGAGAGCATGGTGGCGCAGACATACAGGGAGTTGGAAATAATCCTTGTAGATGACGGTTCGACAGACTCATCGGGACTGATATGCGACGAATACGCAAGGCAATATGACAACATCACTGCCTGTCACAAGGATAACGGAGGGCTGTCGGATGCGAGAAACTACGGTCTTGCAAGGTCATCGGGAGAATATGTTGCCTTCCTCGACTCCGACGACTGGGCTGAGCCTGAGATGTATGAGCGGCTGCACGGAGCCATGGTGACTCATGATGCAGACATTGCCGTCTGCAATCACTATGTACATCAGGATGGCAAAAAGTCTGTCAACAAGCACTTTGACAAAAGAGAGCCACTGGTACTTTCCTCCGATGAGGCACTGGAATCCGTATTGTCGAATGTTTACTTCAGCTACATGGTAAACACAAAACTGTATAAAAGGAGAATTGCCCTGGAAACGCCCTTTGTCAAGGGACTGCTCTTCGAAGATATAGTGTTCACGCCATCTACCCTCCTCAAGGCCAAGTCGGTAGTATATCTCCCGGAACCCCTGTTCAACTATAGGATAAGGAAAAATAGCATCAGCCACACTCTGAAACAATTATATGAAGCCACAAGAGTGAGGGAAATCAGAAATAGCATCATCATCAAGGAGAGACCTGAATTGGCACCGCTCGCAATCCAAGAATACAAGTCGGCATTCTTTGGTCAAACCCATGCCGTGTCAAAAGACATCCGGCTTTTTGCCCAAATCCGCAGGATGGTTCCCACATTCCAGGTATGGTGTACGGTGAACGATGTCATCCTGTCTGCTTGGGAGAAACGACAGTTATGGAGATACTCCCACATCCCACTTTTCGGATATGTCCTGGGAATAAAGCGGCGGATAAAAATGTTGTTTAGTTGTCTTGTTGTTTAGTTGTCTTGTTGTTTAGTTGTCTTGTTGTCTTGTTATTTAGTTGTCTTGTTGTCTTGTTGTTTAGTAGTTTAGTGACTAAAGTTTTCCACACCCTTAGAAGCAACAGTAGTGGGGGCATACTCATAACAAGTCATGACTCGTTTCTTTCGTCTGCCATGGCTCTTCTCAGGCAGGTCGTCCTGCGTGGAATCGAGGAGGCGGGCAATCTTTTTCAAGCAATTCTGCTGTCATCGGAAGCAGACGCTCAATGAATGTCTGTTCAGACATTCCTTCCGCAAGGCACCTACTCCCCGCTGCCCATGGCACGTTGTATCATACCCATGATGTCGTCGCAGTAACGCTGGTTGGCGATAAGGTCTTCGATGTTTACGTGCATACGGTAACGCCAGTAGTGTCGGGGATTGGCTGGGATGTTGATACGCTCATCCCCGGCTTCCGGCAGACGTATGGTCTCGTCGATGGCAAGCCAGTCCTGCAGGGACAGGATGCACAGCATGGAAGGCGACATGAGGTTGCGGACGATAATCTCGCGTGCGAGCCAACCCGGCATGGGGTGCGGGGCATTGTCGCGGCGGTGAAGCACGTTATGGTAATATCGTTCTGCACGGCTCTCGTCCTCATCCCACCACATTCGCAATGTAGGCATATCGTGGCTGTCGATAGTGCAGACGCTGCGGTAAGGATACTGGCTCACGTTGCCGAACTCCCTTCCCATCTGCTTGGGCATGGACTGAAGTTCAAGTGACAGTATGCGAAGGTCATTGATGACCCAGGGGACGCAGTCAGGCACCATTCCGAGGTCTTCGGCGCATACCAGCATTTGCGTAGCCTCTGTCAGACGGGGCAGTTTCGTCATGGCTTCGCGATACCAGAAATGAGTGTTCCTACGGTAGAAATAATCATCATAGAGGCGGTTGAAAGCCTCTTTGTCGGCATCTGACAGTTGGTGATAGATGAAATCATACTGCACGGAGATGCGTGGGTGGAACACTTCGGGATTCTTTGTGTCACGAAGGAACAGCACATCGCTGACGAGAGAGTAGAGAGCCTCACGGAGATTGCTGTCCTCTACCTTTGCCTCTATCTTGCGTTGTGTGTCATATTCCTTTGCAAAGCGCAGGTATGGTCCTTGGAACGGTTCGAAATAGGTGTGTGCTATCTTTTCGGCTTCCTCGCCAAACATGGTCTTCAGCACGTCTTCCGTAATGTAGGGGCGGCAGAAGAAGTCCTCACGGAACATCAGTCCGTAGCTCTCTATCTCACCGCGGGTAAAGCCAAGCGAAGGCTGGAACTGCCCGAGGAGTCCGTGGACGCTGTCTATAGGTATCTCCCAGATGCGGAAAAATCCGAGGACATGGTCGATGCGGTAGGCGTCAAAGTATTTCTGCATGTTCTGAAAGCGTAGCACCCACCATCTGCAGCCGTCCTCCCTCATGGCATCCCAGTCGTATGTAGGGAAGCCCCAGTTCTGTCCCTTGTCAGAAAAAGCATCTGGGGGGGCGCCTGCCTGACCGTTGAGGTTGAAATAGCGTGGCTCCTGCCACACGTCACAGCTGTGCCGGTTCACCCCGATAGGAATGTCTCCCTTCAGGATGATGCGTTTCTGCCGTGCGTACTCGTGCGCTTCCTGCATCTGCCGGGCGAGAACAAACTGCACGAAATAATGGTATGCCACCTCTTTGAAAGCCTTTGTGCGTGGAGACATGAGGGCTTTGCGTTCTTCCTCGTTCCATGTTCGGTGGTCTTTCCACTGTGAGAAGTCTGCCGTGCCGTAGAGGTCACGGAGCACGCAGTACCTTGCGTATGGCACGAGCCAGTGCTGTTCTTCGCCGAACCATTGCCTGTATCCGGCAGAAGCAAGGACCGACTGGCCTTCCTGTGCAAAGAGAAGACGGAGATATGCCTGCTTTGCCTCATTGACACGCTCATAGTCTATCTGCCGGAGGCTGTTGAGTTCCCTGCGCAAGGTCTCAAACTCCTGTGCCTTGTCCTCGTCTCTCAGTGGCGGCAGCTGGCGGAAATCTATGTACTGCGGATGGAGGGCGAAGATACTGATACAGGAATAAGGGTACGAATCAGTCCAGGAATGCGTGACGGAGGTGTCATTGATGGGAAGTATCTGCAGGACTCTCTGACCTGTGTATGCCACCCAGTCTATCATAAGACGGAGGTCACCGAAGTCGCCGACACCGAAACTGCCCTCCGAACGCAGTGAGAAGACCGGTACGAGAGTGCCTGCAAGGCGGGGATTGCGTATCTCGAAGAATGCCTGTGAGTGTTCTTTCTCCATTATCTCTCCGCGACGCAGCAGCGGTGTCTCCATCACTCGGTTGCAACAGGTCTCCCACAATGGATGTCTGGTGCCGTAATATGGGCTGTCAGCCGTGCCTTCCTGCTCTGGAACAGCCACGAACTTATACTCAAACCTCTCGTTCCGTATCTTCTCAATGTCGATGTCCGCTATCCATTCGTTGGGAGCTGTCTCCGTCATTGGCACGGCATTGTCGAGACACCACTCGCCGAGGACAGGCTCACTGCCTGAGAGGACGAGGTGTTCGTTGCCTCTCAGCTGCGGGGCACGCACCTTCATGCGGAGTATCGTCTGTGCCGGAGCGTGGAAAGTCATTTTCTTTTCACGACGGTTCACGCATTGAGTGAAGGCAGAAGTGTAGAGATATGAGTCTTCGGGTATCTCTCTCCAGATGTCGTTTGTGGTGTATTGCTGCACCCCTGCGAGGCTGAGGTCGATGCGGTGAGGCTGTGCCGTCCACTCTGAGCGGGTAGGTTGTCCCGCACGTTCCACGGTATAGTAATAGTCTATATGGTCTATGCCGTCAGTGCTGACGCGCAGCAGTGCGCTGACCTTTCCGTCACTGATGGACATCCGCTGAGAGCGTATCTGCCCGTTTGGTGCGATGACGTTGACAAGCATGTCCTCACCGTAGGACAGATTGTAGTTTATGTTGAAGAGAATGTTCATGGCATACACAAAAAAAACAATTCATAATGCACTGCGGAGAGTCCCTCCGTGCATTATGAATTATCTGACATTATGGATTAAAACTGCTTGAAGAAGTCGTTGCCCTTGTCATCTACGAGGATGAATGCAGGGAAATTCTCCACCCTTATCTTCCAGATGGCTTCCATGCCGAGCTCCGGATATTCCACGCATTCTATGCTCTTGATGTTGCTTGATGAGAGGAACGCAGCAGGACCGCCGATGCTTCCGAGGTAGAAGCCCTTGTGGTCACGGCATGAGTCGGTGACTATCTGTGAGCGGTTGCCCTTGGCAATCATTACCATAGAGCCGCCATTGTCCTGGAATTCATACACGTATGGGTCCATGCGTCCTGCTGTCGTCGGTCCCATAGAGCCGCACGGCATTCCTGCAGGAGTCTTTGCCGGACCGGCATACAGCACGGGGTGGTCTTTGAAGTACTGAGGCATTCCCTCTCCGGCATCGAGGCGAGCCTTTATCTTAGCGTGGGCGATGTCACGTGCCACGATGATTGTGCCGTTGAGGCTTACGCGGGTAGATACGGGATATTTGCTCAGTTCCTTGCAGACCTCAGAAATAGGTTGGTCAAGGTTTATCTGGATGGCATCGCCTTCACCTGCCTGACGGAGCTCTTCCGGTATCAGTTCGTATGGCTTGTCGTCCATTTTCTCTATCCATATACCGTCTTCGTTGATCTTAGCCTTGATGTTGCGGTCGGCAGAGCATGACACTCCGAGACCGATAGGGCAGGAAGCACCGTGGCGTGGGAGGCGTATGACACGGATGTCGTGTGCAAAAGACTTTCCTCCAAACTGAGCTCCGAAGCCTATTTCCTCGCGGGTAAGGCGGTGGAGTTCCTCTTCGAGTGCCACGTCGCGGAACGCACGGCCTGTCTCGTCGCCTGTCGTTGGGAGTGAATCGTAGTATTTTGTAGAAGCAAGCTTCACCGTGAGAAGGTTTTTCTCAGCCGAAGTGCCGCCGATGACAAAGGCGATGTGGTAAGGAGGGCAGGCAGCAGTGCCGAGGCTCTTCATTTTTTCTACGAGGAAAGGAACGAGAGTGCCGGGGTTCTGGATGCGTGCCTTTGTCTCTTGGTAGAGGTATGTCTTGTTGGCGGAGCCGCCACCTTTCACTACGCAAAGGAATTTATACTCTGCTCCCTGCGTTGCTTCGATGTCAATCTGTGCCGGCAGGTTGCAGCGTGTGTTCACCTCATCGTACATGTTCAGGGGAGCGTTCTGCGAATAGCGGAGGTTGTCAGTGGTGTATGTGTTATATACACCCTTTGCGAGTGGCTCTTCGTCTTCAAAGCCAGTCCATACCTGCTGACCCTTCTCGCCGTGGATGATTGCGGTACCTGTGTCCTGGCAGAAAGGCAACTGTCCCTTGCAGGCCACTTCTGCATTGCGGAGCATGGTGAGAGCCACGTATTTGTCGTTGTCGGAAGCCTCTGGGTCAGAGAGTATTGAAGCCACTTTCTCGTTGTGTTCACGGCGCAGCATGAAGTTTACGTCGTGGAAAGCCTGTGTGGTGAGCAGTTCAAGGGCTTCCGGGGAAACCTTCAGGATTTTGTTTCCTTCAAACTCGCTTACTGATACGCCGTCTTTTGAGATAAGGCGGTATTCTGTCTTGTCTTCGCCCAACTGGAACATTGGGGCATACTTGAATTCTGGATTTGCCATTGAGTTGTTTTATTTTGTTGTTTCGTTGTTTCGTTGTTTGTTCTTCGACCAGGTCGAAGAATACCTGTTGCAAAGATACAAAATTATTCAGTAAGGGCAAACAATAATGATAAAAAACTTTTGTTTTTCTTTCGTTTGCCGTTTACGTCGCACGACGTGCTGACAGATTAATATCCGAATATTTCTTCGAGAGAGACACGCTTTACAGGTGCAATCTTTTCCAGAGCCTGTATGTCCAGTTCCTTTTCATCTCCAAGGATTACGTAATGCAGAGGCTTGCCTTTGATGTTCTCCTGCTCAAAGCGTTGTATTGCCTGCATGGAAAGGGAGGGGAGAGCCTCGTACAAGTCTTTGGAAAGAGAGTGGCTGATGCCGAGACGCTGTGCATTGAGGTAGCTGTCTATGATGCCGAACTTTGTAGTACGTGCAGCTGCTATGCTCTTCGCCATGCTTTGTCTTGCTACGTTGAAGGCTGACTCGGAGAGAGGCATGTCGTCAGTGATGAGCCTGAAGGTGTTGATGCAGTCCATCATCTTGTCATTCTGAGTGATGATGTGCTGCATATAGGTCTCGCAGTCCTCCTTGCGTGACGGGAAATAGTAGTAGGCATTGGCGTTGTAGGCAAGTCCACGAGTCTCCCTTAGTTCCTGGAAGACCACGGTGTTCATACCTCCACCGAAGTATTCGTTGAAGAGGCGGATAGACGGATAACGACTTATGTCAAGCGGCTTGCCCGCATTTTCATACATACGGAGATAGATGTTGTTTGCTTCGTATGGGGCAATGATGACCTGCGGGGTGTCAGTGACAGTCCATCCCCATTCCTTGTTCTTGGGAACGGGCTTGAGGTTCTTGGCTGTCCTGTGATGCTTTGTAATGACTGCATCGAGTTCTTTCACGCTGAGAGGTCCATAATATAATAAGGTGTGTTGGTATGAGGGTAAGCCCTTGAGCAGGTCGGTGAAGACTTTCGGGTCGGTATTGCGCAGTTCTTTCTCAGATACCATGTTGGTATTGTCGTTCATCGCACCGTGCTGTGCGTAAGCCCAAAGGTGCTCAAAACACGTTTTCTGCGAAAGTTTTGCCTCTGAACGAGCCTTGAGCTCGTTTTCTACGTATTGGTCGTAAATACCCTTGTCAGCCTTTGTGTCAGCCATGAGGTGTTCGAGGAGGCGCAGAGCCTCTGTCATGTTCTCCTGAAGCCCCCTGAGGGAGATGGTGATGTTGTCGTTGTTGACGCTGATGTCATAGTCGCAGGCGAGCTTGTAGAACTGTTTCTGTATGTCTTCGTTGCTCATCTTTGACGTGCCGAGCAATGGGATGTAGGAATTTATTACCGAGTACCTGACGTCTGCACGGTCGCCAAACTCATACCTGAACTTGAGGTTGAAGAGCGAATTGTCCTTGTTCTGCACGTACAGCAGCGGCAACCTGCCCTTTGTCTGAGTCTTTGTGAGGTCACGCCCGTAATCCACGAAATGAGGCTGGATAGGTTCCACCTTCTCATTGGTGAGGGTAGTGAGGAAATCAGAAGTGAGGTCTCTGTTTGCCGGGATGGGAGTAATGGCAGGTTTTTCTATCTTCTTGATATTCTTGTCTTCTCCTTTCCGCTTGTAGGTGCAGACATAGTTGTCCTTGAAATGGCTGTTTGCGAAAGCGATGATGTCCTCTTTCTTTATTTTTTCCATACGTTCGAGGTCGGAAATCTTGTCTTTCCATTCCTCACCGTTGATGAAGGCATCTACCATCATCTGCACGCGGAAACGGTTTTGCTCCAGCCCTTGCAGGCGGTTGCGCTTGAGGTTGTTGATGGAACTCATGATAAGGTCTGCGTCAAAGTCGCCTTTCTTCAGTTTTTCCAGTTCGGCAATAAGTAGGCCACGCACCTCTTCGAGCGTCTGTCCTTCCTTTGGCAAGCCACCCATGATGAATGTGGAGTAGTCTTTCATGTCTGACAGCTCCACGAAACCTGATAGCATTGTCATCTTCTGGTTGATGTTGAGATCTACAAGGCCGCATTTCTCATTGCTCAATACGGAGCTGAGCAGGGTGAGAGTGTCTGCCTGCATGGACTTTGCACCGTCAAAACGCCATCCAAGAGCCACCATTTCCTGTTCCAGTCCCACTACCGTAGTATCCTGTACCGTGTCAAGGACAGGCTGTGCAGGAAACTGGCGGGGCTGAGTGTCCGAGCCTTTCTGCCATTGACCGAAATGCTTCTCGATAATCCCCATCACGTCATCGTATTCAAAGTCGCCTGCCATGCAGATGGCGACATTGTTCGGACGATAGTATTTGTGAAAGTATTTCTCTATCTCTACGAGTGACGGATTCTTGAGATGCTCCTGTGTGCCGAGGGTCGTCTGAGTGCCGTAGGAGTGGGTTGGGTAGAGTTTTGCCATGAGGGCATCAAAGAGTTTCTCCACGTCACGGGTGAGAGACATGTTCTTTTCTTCATATACTGACTCCAATTCCGTGTGGAATCCCCTTATGACCATATTCTGGAAACGGTCAGACTGCAGCCGTGCCCACCGTTCCACCTCGTTGGATGGTACGTCCTCCGTATAGCAGGTCACGTCGAAGGAGGTATAGGCGTTGCTGCCCTCGCCGCCGATTGCCGCCATTATCTTGTCGTATTCGTTCGGGATGTTGTATCTTGCTGCCAGTTGTGAGACAGAGTCTATCTCATGATACTTCGCTTTCCTCTCCTTGTCATCCGTCATCTTGCGGTATTCCTCATACAGGTTTCTTATCTTGTCGAGGTATGGTTTCTCGCTGTCATAGTCACTTGTGCCATACGATTTCGTACCTTTGAACATCAGGTGTTCCAGATAATGGGCAAGACCGGTGCAGTCGGCAGGGTCATTGCGGTGCCCTGTATTCACGGCAATGTGGGCCGTGACGCGCGGCTTTTCCTTGTTTTGAGACAGATAAACTTTCAGTCCGTTGTCGAGAGTGTAGATGCGTGTCTGCATCGGGTCACCGTCAACAGTCTGATATTTGTATTCCTTGCCACTGACTGAAAAACTTATCAAGGCGGTCAGTACGCCGGTAAAAAATCTTTTCATAATTGTTTGCACCTTATCATAAGTAAGTGTGCATAAATGTTTTTGTAATGATTGTACTCATGTTTCGCAAGATTCAACTTTTGGTTTTGGTTGTGGGTTTTTGGTTGTGGGTTTTCGGTTGATTTGCTTTTCTAATGGAGGTTTCTTAAGAGGAAAGTCTAACTAACTCAAAACCAACAACCCAAAACCCAAAACCCACAACTCTACCTTATGCTGTTGACAAATCCTTCAAGCGTCTCGACGGAGACATCGCCCAGGCCATATTCTTTCTCGGCATCCTTGCGCACGGCATTGAGCCATTCCTCACGTGCAGATGCGCATTCCTCACGAATGGCGGATATGTCGCCCTCCTCCAAAGTGTCTATTCCGTAGCGATGGGTGATAAGACTGTAGGCGTATGTCCAGCGATAATTGTCATACCTGTCATGAATGTCTGCCAGACGGTCCTCTACCGACTGAATGTCGGTTATCGTTCCGTTGATGATGTCTGCATGGAGAATGTCTATTTCCGATGCGGGAGCAAGCATTCCTGCAAGGTCCAGCCATTCTCCCGTGCCGCTTGTAGTGGCAGGAAGCAGAGGTTCTGCATCCCTGAGGCTTTCGTATATGAACATCTTTACTGCGAGTTCATAGAGCTGAATGCCCTTGAGCAGGGAATGATTGCGTATGCCCCCCCCCTCGATGGCATAGAGAGGGCAGTTCTTGCCCTGTACCTGTTGTATCTCACGCAGCATCTCCAGTCCCTTGATACATTTGCTGACGGCAAGAGGTGACAGCCAGTCAAAGTTGACAAGGCTGAGCCTTCCCTCCTTTGCTCTCATGTCCCGCTTATGCCATTTCGCCGTGTCGCGGTAAGTGCCTACCGTCGTAAGGTTGCGTCCTGGTACGATAAGGGTGGTGTCCCCCTGTGAGATGACGTAGGAGAAAGGCAGGTCGGTAGTGTCAGGATGAGTCTGTATTTTACCCATTGCCATGGAGAAAAGTCCTATCTGTGCAGGCCAGAGAATGTGCGCCCCGCTGGCAGTCTTGGCTCCACGGTGCATTGTCCCATAGTGGATAGGGCCGATTTTGTATGCATGATTGGAGAAGTTTGTTCCTGACCCTGCGTTATAGAAGGAATATTGTCCACCGATAAGCAGGGAAGACTTGTGGTGGCTGACGGAGAATGGTCCGCAGAATGCAGCGCACGACTCGCCGTTGTCCATGTAGGAATTGGCGAAGAATACGCTGTTCTCAGATGTAAACCCGCGTCCCACATGGCAAGCCTCGCCTACCAGCGTGTCATACAGCCGGGCGGCATCCGTGACGCTTGCGCCTGGCTGCATTATGACATTGTCGCATATCACTCCGTCACCTACAAAGACGTTGGCAGACTTCTGCGACCTGAGAGTACACTCCACGAGCCGTGAAGCCCCGCATATCTCGCAGTCATCTCCTATGATTACATTGGTCAGTTCGCGGCATCCTGTCAGCGTGACGTTGTCACCGATGGTAGTACAACGTGAATGTGTGAGGTCAATATCTTCGCATATGTACTTCCGCAGCAGTGAGGTGAAGTCTCGGTCATCCTGATATCTCAGCATCAGGGCTGCGAGCTGGGCACTCAGGCGTGAATACATCATCACGTTGCCATTGCCGGCTTCGTTCATCACGCTCACTATCGTTCCCTCGCCGAAGGTCGGTGACTCGGTAGTGCGTATGAGTCCTACGTTCTCTATTCTGCAGCCTTCGCCTATCTGTACCTCTCCTTCAAAGCGGACATTCCTTACCTTCTCCGCTTCAAAAGCCATGGCAACGCTTATCAGGCTCCAGTCTTCGCAGAGACAGCCATTTCTCTCCAACACGGCAATCTCTTGTTCTGTCAATTCTCTGTAGGTCATTTTGTCGTTTTGTTGTTTTGTTGTTTAGTCGTTTAATTGTTTTGTTGTTTAGTACCAGGTTTTTTGTTTTGGTTTTTTGGTTTTGGGTTTGTTAGACTCTCTTCTTGAGAAACCCTCCATTAGAAAAGCTAACCAACCTACAACCAACAACCTAAAACCTAAAACCAGACACTAATCAGCAAAACCATCGTAGTCGGCATACAGGAAATCGTTGTATGGATATTTCTGCACGTGCAGTTCCCTCACCTTCTTGTATATCATCGTGCGGAATTCCTCAATGTTGAGTTTTTCCTTTGCAGAGATGAATATGCACCCACGGTTTCTTTCTGTAGGCTGTTCGCTGATTTTTGCCATCCATGTGCGTTTCAAGTCATCGAGGGAAACCTCCGATTTCTTTACGGGCGTAAGGTCATCTTCCTCTTTTTCAGTCCATGTGTAGGCATCTATCTTGTTGAATACCACCATGGAAGGCTTCTCTGCGCATCCCAGGTCAGCGAGAGTCTTTTCTACCACCTTAATCTGTTCTTCGAAATCAGGGTGAGAAATATCTACCACATGCAGCAGCAGGTCAGCCTCACGCGTCTCGTCAAGCGTAGATTTGAATGAATCTACGAGGTCAGCAGGCAGTTTCCGGATAAATCCTACGGTGTCGGCCAAGAGGAATGGCAGGTTGTCCACCACCACCTTTCTCACCGTAGTGTCAAGCGTGGCGAAGAGTTTGTTTTCGGCAAAGACCTCACTTTTGGCAAGCATGTTCATGATAGTCGATTTTCCCACGTTGGTATATCCCACCAATGCGACCCTTATCATCCTGCCGCGATTCTTCCTCTGTGTGGTCTTTTGCTTGTCTATCTCTGCAAGTCTCTGCTTCAGGAGACTCATCCTGCCGAGGATGATACGGCGGTCCATCTCCAACTGCGTCTCACCCGGACCACGCAAGCCTACCGAACCCTTGCCTCCTCCAGAACCAGAGCCGCCTCCCTGTCGCTCAAGGTGAGTCCACAGCCGTTGGAGACGTGGAAGCATATAGCGGTATTGAGCCAGTTCCACCTGCGTCTTGGCGTTGGCTGTCTGGGCTCGCATCGCAAAAATGTCGAGGATAAGACTTGTGCGGTCAAGGATTTTCACCTTGAGTTCCTGTTCGATGTTGCGCAGTTGCTTGGCGGAAAGTTCATCATCGAAGATTACCATTCCTACCTCTTGCCAAGGGGTGCCGTCGGGATGTATCTCCTCATTTTCTGCCCTTTCCTCACACTCTTCGATGTAGGCACGGATTTCTTCCAGTTTGCCCTTGCCTACGTATGTCACTTGACTCGGTCCCTGTACTCTCTGCGTAAAGCGGCGGAGCACCGTTGCACCTGCTGTATCAGCCAGAAATTCCAGTTCGTCAAGGTATTCCGTTGTCTTTGCCTCATTCTGTTGCGGCGTGATGAGTCCTACTATGACCGCTGTCTCCGCCTTTGCCTCTGATATAACAAATTCCTTCATTTAGTTGTTTTGCTGTTTGGTTGGATAGTTGTTGGGTTGGATAGTAGTTTGGTTGGATGTTTCGCAACTGAGTCGAGTGCAAACAACTGAACAACAAGACAACTAAACAACAAAACAACTATAATATCGTTGCAAAGATAAGCAAATTCTTTCAAACGGCAAAGACAATGTGAGAATTATATGACTGTAGAATTGGAATTATTGTTAATGATTAAATAAATGCGGACTTTCGTGGTTAAAATTCATTAAACTAAAGTAATTATTTCGCTTATATCACGTCATATAGATAACTTTGCAATGCTTGTGAAACTTAGTATAATCAAAAAACAATAGGAAATTATGAAGAAAAATCTATTCTATGTAGCATTCGCAGCAGGATGCTTGCTGATGACAGGATGTGCCTCAAAGAAGGAATTGGACAACTGTCGTCTTGAGAACAACACGTTGACGGGAAAGTATCAGGATGCAAGGGAGCAACTTGCTACCGCCACAGCTCGAATACAGAGTCTTGAGGAACAGCTCGCTACCGCCAATGATGGTAACAAGAAGCTGCAGTCTGCATTGAAGGACATGCAAAACTCCCTCAACCAGAGTCTGTCAAATGCAAACTCCAACAACGTGAATATATCCAAACTCGTAGATCAAATCAATGAGTCGAACCAGTACATACGTCATCTCGTGGAGGTAAAGTCGAAGAGTGACTCCCTCAATCTCGTACTTACCAACAATCTGACACGCTCCCTCTCCAAGGAAGACCTGAAGGAGGTGGATATTCAGGTGCTGAAAGGTGTGGTGTATATCTCCCTTGCTGACAATATGCTCTACAAGAGCGGTTCCTACGAAATCAACGACCGTGCTGCAGAGACTCTTTCCAAGATTGCCAAGATCATCACCGACTACAAGGATTACGACGTGCTCATAGAGGGTAATACCGACAATGTCCCTATCAGCCGCGAAAACATCCGCAACAACTGGGACCTTTCCTGTCTGCGTGCCTCAAGTGTAGTGCAGTATTTGCAGAACAACTTTGGTGTAGATCCAAAGCGTCTCACTGCGGGAGGACGTGGCGAATATAACCCTGTAGCATCCAACGATACCGCAGCCGGCAAGCAGCGCAACCGCCGTACACAGATTATCATCACTCCAAAACTTGACGAGTTCATGGAGCTCATCGGTCAGGCTCCGGAGGAGTAAAGGGAAATGGGGAGATTATGGTTTTATTTGTTGTTTGGTTGTTTGTCACTCTTGTTGTTTAGTTGTCTTGTTGTTTTGTTATTTTGTTGATAGCATCCCTAATTTGTGAAGACAAACAACAAAACCACCAAACAACAAATTTCAGACAAACAACAAAACAACCAAACAACAAAACCACCAAACAACAAAACAACAACAATGACAAAGATTTATGCCCTCGCAGCAACCGTCCTCATCGCTTTCATCTTCTATTTTAACAGTACCAGTAAAAATGAGGCGAAGGAAGGAAACGAGACCGTCAGGAAAGAACTGCCAGCCAAACGGAAACCCGCAGGGAATACTCCTGCTGAGAAAGAAAGAAAAGAGGATGGCGTAAGGTATGAGATTCCGCAGATGGACAAGGAAAGCCAAGGCGTGGTGATAGAGCATGTGGGGCATACATTGTCCTACAACAAGGAATACAACACGCCACATTGGTCTGCATGGCAGCTGACGAGGGAGCATACCGACGGCACGGTAAGCCGTTCGAGCAAGTTCTGGGCTGACCCTGCAGTGGAGAAAGCATACAGGGTGGAGTGGTATGAATACAAGGAAAGCGGATATGACCGTGGTCATATGTGTCCTGCAGGAGACATGAAATGGAGCATGGAGGCTATGCACGACTGCTTCTATATGACCAATATGTGTCCACAGTCGCCTTCCCTCAACAGCGGTGCCTGGCGCAAACTCGAAACCAAATGCCGTGAATGGGCAAACGAGGAGGGCTGTATCTACATCGTGTGCGGTCCGATATATGACAAGGGAAAGAAGCATGAGGAGATAGGAATAGACCATCGCATCATGGTTCCCGAACGTTTCTTCAAGGCAGTGCTGTCGCTGAATAAGGGCAAGGAATGGGCGGCTGGCTTCGTCTATGACAACAGCGACCGCAGCCAGTCCATGAAGAAAGCCGTGAAGACGGTGGATGAAGTGGAAGAAATGACGGGCATGGACCTCTTCTATCAGCTCGACGACGCTTTGGAAGATGAGATAGAAAGCCGTATTCAATCTACGGTTTTAAGGTTATAAGGTTACAGGGTTGTACGGAATATACCAATAGTCCTCACTAACTTCCGCATAACCGCATAACCGTAAAACCGTAAAACCGCATAACCGTAAAACCACCATGCAACCATGCTATTCCGAACAGAGATAACGATACCCCGTCCGTCCTTCGAGATAGAGCCCCAGGACAGAATCTTCTTCGTGGGCTCATGCTTTGCGGAGAACGTAGGCAGACGCTTCGTGCAGAACAAGTTCAAGGCTACCGTGAATCCATACGGCACGATGTACAACCCTGCCAGCGTGCTTCACACCATAGAGCATACCGTCGCAGACGGGACGATACCGGAGCGGGGCGTTGATGTCGCAGTAATCACACTCGGCACAAACCATGTCTATATCCTCAAGGAGACGGGAGAGATAGTGGATAACTGCCGGAAACGTCCGCAGCGGCTGTTCCGTGAAGAGGAACTGAGCGTAGGACAGTGCCGAGATTACCTTCTGAGAGCCATCCTCCTGCTCAGGGAAAGGAATCCCGATACGAAGGTCATACTCACCGTCAGTCCGATAAGGTATGCGAAATACGGTTACCATCTCTCGCAGTTGTCCAAGGCCACCCTTCTCCTTGCCGCAGAAGCGGTGAGCAGGGAGGAGGAAAAGACGGAATATTTCCCGGCATACGAGATAATGAACGACGAGTTGCGGGACTACCGTTTCTACAGTCCCGATATGCTGCACCCAAGCGATCAGGCAGTAGATTACATCTATGAGCGTTTCTCAGAAACCTTTTTCTCCGCCCAGACTCATCAGATGCAGGAGGAATGGCGACCTATCCAAGCAGCCCTCTCCCATCGTCCTTTCAATCCTGACAGTGCTGAGTACAAGTCGTTCCTCGCAAAAGCACAGGCAGATGCCGCGGCGTTCGAGAAGAAATGGGGGGGGGGATGAATGCGATTGCAGTTTTTTTTTCAGTTAATGCGGTGACGTGGTTATGCGTAAGATGTCTGTTCTTTCCATAATCCCGTCACTGCATTGTTTTTGTAGAAGGATTTATTGCTCTCAAGTTTCGCAAGCTTCAACTTCTTTTTTACGGTTATGAGGTTTTACGACGCAACCGACAAACCCTGTGGGAAGGAAGTACGGCGCAAGTTCAACATAGAACTGCAATTTTCTGGTAGATGAGAATAGATAATCTAATACCTGAAAACACCGAGGGGTTTGGGGGCGAGAAGCCCCCAACTGAACAAACTTCAACTGGCAATGCAAGAAAAATGAAAAGGTTTTAATTCACAAATCAAGTGCAAATATAGTGGTTTTTGCCGATATCGGCAAGAAAAGCACGTAAATAATTAATGCTTCTTATTCCTTTTTGCCGATGATGCCAGATTTTTATATGAACATCTGGCGAAGGAGGTATGTGCGTTGTTTTACCAACGTGTAGCGGTAATCAGTCTCTAAAATAATTTTAGGTGGGTTCTATTAATTCGCTTTGTCATATTTTGGGTTTATTTTCGAGGACAAATTGTAAGTTAAAGAAGGAGCGTAGCGGGCTACGTGACCGATGAGACTTACGATTTGTACCGAAAAGAAACCAAAAGATGACAAAACGTCAAACCTACATAACTAACATTTTTGACGGTGGGAATTAATAGAACCCACCTTTATCCGATAATACTGACAATCTCCTGCCTATTGTATGCTGTTTCTCTGAACTTGGGATATAAATGGGGATGTTGCATATGCCCTCAAAAGATAGGCATCAGCGAAAGCCACACAATCCTCTTTGCACAATTCAAAACCGCAAAACCGAAAAGAAACCATATCACCGCAACAAAGTTGATGACTCGCATACACAGGGTGTCGTTCATTCCAATGTGACCGTATTCTTTCCATCCGGCACTATCAGTTTCCTTTCATGTGGAGTGAATGACTTTGAGAACACAGACCATTCTGGTTTGCTGTATTTCGGATGAAGGACTATACCTGCCATGTCACATACAGAATAGAATATGCAGTCAGCATTTACAGGCTTGTCCTTCAGCGAACGCATTGTTTCAGCTTTCTCTTTATTGCTTTCTTTCCACGAGGTACTATGCCATACTATCATTGGAACATGATACTCAGCCTTGTTCGGATTACAATTACCACCATGGTCGCTCACTCCGGTGTCATAGTCTGCACCATGGTCTGACACCATTATGAATGCTGACTGTGTGTCAGGTTTGTCTATTGCCTTAATAATGTTGTAGGCGTTATAATCGGAGAAGAGAACCGTGTTGTCGTAAGCATTTACCATCGCCTCGTGATTATCCCATGATACCTTGTCACTTACAGGATTGGGATGGTAAATGTCCTGTTCTTTCTTGAAGTTGTTATACGGTCCATGATTGCCCTTGTATTGTACTATGAAGAATGATTTTTCATAAATGTCGGACAGAGAATCTACCATTACCGCTATCCTGTCATCTTCTTCCTCAGAAAGGGCTATCAGACTGTCACATCCATTGCTGAGATATTTCTCGTAACCAAGCAGGTTGGCTGCAATTACAAACACTTTGAAACCACACTCCTTAAAGGGAGATACAATGCTTTTCTCCTTATAATTCAGCAAAAAGTCATCAGGTGTGGCTCTGGAAACGATCTGCGGAACAGAGTACATGGTAAGGTTTGCCGTAGAATAGTAATCGGAGAAGAGTGTTAGATTATCCAACGATTCCAAGAGTGGAGTAGTACTTCTCTGATAACCTGCAAGGGAAAGGCTGCTGTATCTCAATGATTCACCAATGGCAAGGACATATATTTCCTTTCCTTCCCTCTTTGCCCTTCTTGCTCCAAAGGACATCTTTTCAGCCTCCGTTATGTAACGTCTGTGAGACATCTGCTCATTGGCATTGTATAGTTGATACCAGAAATTATACGGAGGACGCTCCAAGACATTCTGGGTAATATAAAACCTTGCCGTAATATTGTTTTCCCATCTTAGGAACAGTTGATAGGAAATAAATAGGATTGAAGTAATAAGGAATAGAATTACCCCCCCCATCATGCTTTTTTTGTATCTGTTTGCTGGACGATAAGCTATTATTGCAGATACCCATGCCAACACTAAAGGTAACGTATAGGGGATTTTGTGCAGGGTTCCGAGCACAAAACCACCTCCCTCATCAGCATTTGTAGTCAGTATTGCAAGCAGGTTTCCTGCTGTAAGATAGTTGGAGTACAAGAGTACCATTACCATTTCCACGAATGATGTAATCATCAATATTGCAGAAAAGGTAATGAACAGCCATCTCTTGTGTAAACCTGCCATCAGACATGACAATGGAAGGACATAAAGAATAGAGGAAAGCATTCTCGACATGGAAGTCTCAGCACTCATCAATTCCTTGCAGGCTACAGGTACGAAACACACTAATAAGAGCAACAGCACGGTGGCGATATTTCTCCAACATAGTGACAATTTATACTTCATGGTTGTGCGGTTTTACGGTTTTACGGTTTTACGGTTCTACGGTTCTACGGTTGTGCGGAAGTTACAGTCAGCCTCTTCAAACCTCCGCTCAACCGTAAAACCTCATAACCGCACAACCGTATAACCAGAAATCTATATTGAAAAAAGACTAACTCCTGCTCACTTGCAGTCCGTTGTGACTGAGGGTCATCTCTACGAAGCGGGCATTGGCATTCTGGGGATTGGCGTTGAGTATGTGGCGGATGCGTGCTGCCGCGTCCGGATCCTTGGCTATCATGTACAGGTAGCCTCCTCCTCCTGCTCCCGGCAGCTTGTAACCATAGCATAGGTCATCAATCATGTCCGTCAGTCGCTTGACGGAAGGAGGGTTGGTGCCTGCATCTATCGCCTGATTCTGTTCCCATGTGCGACGGACGGCGAGTCCCAGGCCTTGGAAATCGTTGCGCTGGATAGTCTCGTAAAGGTTCTGCGTGTGAGCCTTCATTTCTCTGAGCAGGGCTATCTCTTCGTGGTTGTTGAGGAACATACGGCGCACTATCTCAGCGAGCAGGGTCTTTGCGGTGCGGGTGATACCTGTATAGTACAGCAGGTGACACTGGCTGTATTCCGGCAGGGTATATAGTTCGGAGGGCAACCAGTGTACTGTAGGACTCTGATCGAAGCCTCGTTGGGTCCTGAGAAGCTTGATGCCATGGAGGAGTCCTCCAAACTGGTCCTGCCATCCTCCTCCGGTGGTGAGCAGCTGTTCCAGTACCAGTGTGCGGCGGCCTATCTCCTGCTTGTCCCATGAGAGTCCGCAGAAGTCGTTGAGTGCACCGAGTACCGTGCTTGCAAGGAGGCTGCTTGTGCCAAGTCCCGAGCCGGCGGGAATTGCGGAGAGCAGGGTCACCTCTATGCCGCAGCCGAAGGCCTTGAGCTGTTGCTCCAGAGTGGGGTATCTCTCTTCCGAGAAATCGGGGTGGAAACCTGCAAGGACGAGAGCCGCCTTCGGTATGGAGAAAGGGGAACCGACGTGATGGAAGTCGGCGATGTCGGCATAGTCCTTCACCACCTCCGCCGCTCCGAGGTCGATGCTGCGCAGTATGATGTGATGTTCCTTGCAGGGCTTGACGTATGTCTGCAGCGGAGGCTGTCCGTTGAGTTCTATTGCGAGGTTGATGACGCTGCCGCCTTCCATGAGACAGTAGGGCGGCGTGTCGGTCCATCCTCCGGCTATGTCGATGCGTACGGGCGACCTTCCCCATACTATCTGGTCGCCATAGACTGACATACGCGGCGACTGCCGTTCCTTGAGCATCGGTGCGGTGAGTCCGTGGCGCAGCAGGCGGAAGGCTTCCTGAGCTTCCACGGTGTCGTCTTCGTGCCGCAGACGCTTCACTTCCGCCCGGAACATATTGTCATGTATGCGCATCAGCAGCGGGTTGTCCTCGCTGATTGGTTCAGGAAGGGTGATGCCGTTTTCCACAAACCCTCTTGCGGCATCTCCGAGGTCTGTCTGGAAGAATACGCTGTGCCTGTAGTTTTCTGCCAGTGCAGGCAGGTTGCCGGCACGGAAAACGTTCCTCTGCATGGTGAGGCGGCGGAGGTCAGCCTGTGCGGAGATGTCGTCTGCTGACAGTCTTGCCGCTTTCTCCCATATCTCCTTTCCCTCTTCTCCAGCCTCATCTGAGAGCATCCATCTTACTACCTTCTCCATGTCGTGGAGAGTGAATACGACGGGGAAAATCTTAGCCGCCTGCAAGTCGTGCGCTCCCTCAATGGCGGGAAGGTTGACGAAACGTTTCAGCATCCATTCCATGAAGGGTTTTCCGAGGAAAAGCGTCGTGACGTCGTTGGTTTCTCCACGGAAACGGTCGTCATATCCGTATGGTCGGACAGCATATCCGCTTTCTCCTACAGGCACAATGTCGAGACATTGCCCCGGCCTGAGGTGGACTTGCCACTCATTGCGCGGCACTCCCGTGACGACATTGTCATGGGATAGAGTCCAGTAACGTCCGATATGGCTGTTTTCTATCCATACGTTGTAGTTGCTGTCGGTCAGTCTTGTTTCCTGCAAAGCGTTCTGTATGAAGATGGATGGATGGGCTTTCCTGGAGTGGTGCATTATCTCCCTCTGGTCATTGACGATGTTCTGCACGGCAAGGGTAGAGGAGAGTATCTCGTGCGTAGTGCCATAATGATAGAATTCTCCTCCGAGCAGCGGCAGGATAGCGACGCTCAGACTGCCTACTTCTTCGTCATGGATGGTAGGGTGGCTGCCGAGTGCGCATCCGAATTCGGAGTAAAGGTCGTAGTTGCGTATGTTGCCGTCAGCGTCAGTGGAACGCTTGCGCAGCACTTCGAGAGCGCGGTCGGAGAGCAGCCATACTCCAATGTCGGTCAGGTAGTAATTGGTATGTAGGAGCTGCGAGAGCATTTGCAGGGAAGGCTTCTGCATCATACACTTCAGACGTGTCGGTTCGGAATGCGAGGAGACAAAGATTCCGTGGTCTTTGGCTATCTCCGGACCGAGCCAAAGCCCGTAGCATACTACGTCTGCATCGGGAATAGTGCCGAGATGCTGTGAGGCACGTATGAATACATCCCCGCTGACTATCATCGTGCGGAGGCGTTCGGGAGCCGCCTGCATGATGCGTTCATACAGCGGTATCTGGAGCGAGAGCAGGTTTTGTGAGAGCCGTTGTCCGCGTTCCCATCTGAATACGGGCACGGGAGTGAGAATCTTTCCCGACGGAGCGTACGCAGGCAGGCGGCGGCTCTGTCCTCCTGCATGAAGTATGAGTTGTTTCTCGGTGGAAGAGTAATGCTCCGACTTCTCATATTCCTGCAGCAGCCATGCCGTTCCGCCCCCCGACCCGAGTTTCTTTCCTACCGGGTCGTTGGTGCAGAACCATTCTTTTCTGTCCAATCCCGTGACATCATGAAAGCAATCCACCAGATTTGGTGGCAGAGAAAGCAGTTTTTTCATCATTCCATAAATAAATATCTCAAGTTTCGCAAGCCTCTACTTCTTTGGTTTATTTTGTTGTTTTGTTGCAGTACCTGGCACTTCATGCAACCCTCAACTTCACATGGCGGCTTTATCACCTCCGCCGTACGAAATGGCTGACAGCATGGAAATGGAAGGACTTTCATACAAAGACAGACTCATGGAGGGAGGGGGGGGGGTCCTCCATTCCTGCATTATCGACCGCCTGCCGTTCAGCGCCTCTTTTCCCTGAAGAAGCGCTGCATTATCTCCCTGCATTCTTCCTCACAGACTCCGCTCCTCACCTCTGCCTTGGGATGGAAGGCTGCTGGGGAGATTTTGCGATAGCCCCGCTTCTCGTCAGGTGCACCATAGACTATCCGCGGTATCTGTGCCCAACCTATGGCTCCGGCACACATCGGGCATGGCTCTACGGTGACGTAAAGAGTGCAGTCTGTCAGGTACTTTCCTCCAAGGGCATTGGCTCCCGCCGTTATCGCCTGCATCTCGGCGTGGGCTGTAACGTCACACAGGGTCTCGGTAAGGTTGTGGGTGCGGGCTATTATCCTGCCTCGGCAGACAAGAACAGCCCCTATGGGAATCTCGTCTTCCTTGGCAGCCTGCTCCGCTTCAGCCAAAGCCTTGCGCATGTATTCTTCGTCGGACATGATTTTTGGTTGTGGGTTGTGGGTTGTGGGTTTTAGGTTGTGGGTTGTGGGTTGGGTTACCATTGGTTTCTGAGCAAGCCGCCATTGGCAACGCATTAGCAACCTAAAACCATCAACCGACAACCAACGACCAGGAACTAATTATGCACCAAAGTGCCTATTTCCTCGCCCTCGATGACTTTCCTGAGGTTGCCGGGAATATCCATATTGAATACGTATATAGGCAGGTCGTTCTGCATACACATTGCTGTGGCTGTAATGTCCATGACCTTCAATCCCCGAGAGATAACCTCCTGATATGTGATATCATGATACTTTGTAGCCGTAGGGTCCTTCTCTGGGTCAGCGGTATAGACGCCATCGACGCGTGTTCCCTTGAGCATCACGTCGGCTTCTATCTCTATGCCACGCAGACTGGAGCCTGTATCGGTAGTGAAATACGGAGAACCCGTGCCTGCACTCATGATGACCACTTCACCGTTTTCCATGGCTTCGATAGCCTTCCACTTGGAGTAGAACTCACCTATGGGCTCCATTCTGATAGCTGTCAGCACACGGTTCTTCTGCCCTATGGCACCAAGGGCACTGGAGAGGGCAAGAGAGTTGATGACCGTGGCGCACATACCCATTTGGTCGCCCTTCACCCTGTCGAAGCCCTTGCCTGCACCGCTCAGTCCGCGGAAGATATTTCCTCCGCCTATCACGATGCCTATCTGCACGCCCATAGACGCTATTTCTTTCACCTGCTCAGCATATTGGTTGAGCCTTTCTACGTTGATGCCTTGCTTTTGTTCTCCTGCAAGACTCTCACCCGAGAGCTTGAGAAGTATTCTTTTGAATCTTGCCATTGTAATATTTAGGTTTTGGGTTGTAGGTTTTGGGTTGTAGGTTAGGTTAGCCTTTCCTCATGAGATGAGTCCATTAGAAAAACATTTCAACCAATAACCAACAACCAATAACCAACAACCGAGTACTGCCCTATGGTATTATAAACTTTACTTCCTTGTATTCATACTGACTGATATTGCCACTCCTGCGCTCTATGTTAAGGATACCATTGGGATGCGCATCCAATATGCGTCCCTCAAATATTCCATTCTCGTCTTCATAGAAATGGAACTCTCCTTTACGATATAGATACTTGTGGTATTCCTCCATGATAGTGTCGCAATCATACGACTCCCACTCGTCTTTCGCTACCTCATAGTAATAGACGAATCGCTTGATTATCTGGTCAAGTATCTTGCGGCAATCGTGTTTCCTGCCTGTAATCTGACATAGAGAGACGGGGTTCGGCGCATCACTTACAAACACTTCCTGATTGATATTTATTCCCGTTCCTATGACCATATCGGTCATTTCCAGTCCTTTGATGTTGCAATCGATACGCGTACCGCTGATTTTCCTGTCATTCCAATATATGTCATTGGGCCACTTTATGGTAAATCCATCCGCATATTGCGACAGTACCTCACGGATGGCTACAGCCTCTGCCATCGAAGCAAGGAACTGCACGCCAGCTTCCATCCACTGAGGATGCACGAGGATAGAGAACAACAGGTTGGCACCTTTCTCGCTCTCCCACGTATTTATGCCCATCCCATGTCCATTGCTCTGATAATCAGCCACGGCAATGACCATCTCTTCATTTCTGTATAAGTCCGCGTTCTTCAAGAGATAGTCGTTAGTTGATGTCGTGTCATCAAGATATATTATTCTTTCCATTATCTAAGATTGGTATGCAGAGTCCTGATGCCTACAGGCTTTCAAGCGCGCTGCTGCAATTAATACGGATGCAAAAATACGCAAAAAAAAGGAAATGGGAAATAAAAGCGACGTTTTATTTTGTATGTTTATAGAAAAAAACGTATCTTTGCAGTCGGAAAACAACAAAAAAAACAGAAAAACAATGGAAGTAGTTATAACAAAAGAGAATTTTGAGGAACTGAAGAAAGGTGAGCTTCCTCTCGTTGTAGATTTCTGGGCTACATGGTGTGGTCCTTGTAAAATGGTAGGTGCCGTGCTCAGCCAACTCGCAGAGCAGTATGACGGAAAAATTGTCGTAGGCAAGTGTGACGTTGAGGAAAACGATGACATAGCCATGGAATACGGCATCCGCAACCTTCCTACACTTCTTTTCTTCAAGGGTGGCGAACTGGTTGACAAGTTCGTCGGTGCTGGCAACAAGGCAAAGTTAGAAGAAAAAATACAGGCAATTTTGTAAGATTGTCATATACGATTTTGCGGTTTTTACGGTTTTAGCTTGCCCAATCATTAAAGGTGGGTTCTATTAATTATTCACACATATCTGATTTTTTAGAAGTGTTCAT
>CALZJQ010000026.1 GCA_945787895.1 uncultured Prevotella sp.
CAGGAACTATAGGAGAGCACTTGCGGCTGGCTGTCATGGGAAGAGGACATTGCTGAGATCGGTATTGCAGGCTGGTCACAGCAGGCTGAGACCTATCGTCATGACTTCGCTGACCACTATCCTTGCCATACTGCCGCTGATGCAGCGCGGCGACATGGGTTCTGCCTTGCAGTTCCCCCTGTCCTTTGCCATCATCGTGGGAATGGTAGCAGGAACGCTGGTCAGCCTGTTTTTCGTTCCGTTAGTATATATGGTTTTACGGTTACACGGTTTTAAGGTTTTGCGGTTATGAGGTTTTGCGGTTATACGGTTTTACGGTTATGCGGTTTTACGGAGGTTTGTCAAGGCTGATTGTAGTTTCCGTGCAACCGTAAAACCAAAAACCAAAACTAAAACCAACACTAAAACCAAAACCAAAACTAAAACCAAAACCAAAACCAAAACCAAAAACCGACACCGACAACCAACAACCCCAAAAAGCATGAAACACTCTTTTTCCATACTTCTCGTCATGTGCATCCTGATGCTTCTCGGCATCCTGGTCGTGCCGCATCTGGATATCAGCAACGAGCCGCGTCCCGAACAGGGAAAGACGCTTACCATATCCTTTACATGGCACAATGCCTCGGCAAAGGTCATAGAGCAGAACGTGACCTCACGCATCGAGGCCTTGGTCAGTGCAGTAAAGGGAGTGGAGAAAGTATCATCCGTGAGCCGCTTCGGTTCTGGGCGCATCACCGTGGAGATGAAGCCCAAGGCCGATGTCTCCATGGCGAAGTTTGAAATAGCCTCGATACTGCGGCAGGTGAAAGGCAGCCTGCCCGAGGAGGTCTCGTTCCCGGTAGTGACGGGAGGAGAGGTCAATGCGTCCATGGCTGAGGACAACGAGGTGAAGCTAATCCTGACCTATCAGGTCAATGCCGATATGCCGGGAGAACAGATAAGGCAGGTGGTGGAGCGAAGGTTGGGGAATAAGGTGGAGAAGACAGTGGGAGTGCATCATGTCGATGTTACGGGCACGGCGACACACTATATGGAGATAGCGTATGATGCGGAGGAGATAGCCCTGCATGGCATTACTGACTCTGACATTGCGGAAGCCGTAAGGAATTATACGGGAAGGGAAGACGTGATAGGGGAGGTGACGACAGACGGCGGACGTACTACAATACCTCTGCTGCTCTCCTCTAAGGAAGATGACATACGCTTCGAGTCCATGCCCCTGAAGACTGTTGCTGGCAAGATAGTATATCTGAATAACCTCACGTCGTGCACTATACGGGAGAAACAGCCTGATTCCTACTTCCGTATCAATGGTCAGAATACCCTCTATATTAATGTCTATGCAGACAAGGATGCCAATATAGTGGGAGTGGCGGAGGACGTGAAGGACGTAATCGCTGCAGCATTTGATGACAAGGCAGCAGGCAGTGTCACCTGCGAACTGGCGTATGACCGCGCGGAGATACAGATGAAAGAGTTTCGCACCCTCGTCCTCCGCTCTTCCCTCACGCTGATTATCCTGCTGCTCTTTGTCTTCATGGTGAGCAGAGGAAGGTGGAAGTATGTAAGCATCATCACCCTGTGCCTCGTCGCCAACATACTGACAGCGACAGTAGTCTATTGGTTGCTGGACATCCGTCTGCATCCTATGTCTATGGCTGGCATTACCGTGTCGCTCGGAATAATCATCGACTCTACCATCGTCATGGTCGATCACTATGGCTATTACCGTGACCGAAAGGCTTCCCTTGGCATCATCGCCGCCATGCTTACCACGATAGGAGCGTTGGTGATAGTATTCTGGTTGCCCGACTTCCTGCGCCATGACCTTAAGGATTTCGCCATCGTAGTGATGGTAAACCTTGCGGTGGCTATACTCGTGGCTTTTTTCTTCGCGCCTGCATTGGTGGAGAAGATGAACATGGTCAGCAGAAAGAAGATAGTCGGACGCAGTAGAAGTACACGTCTCGCATTACGCTGGATGCAGATATACTCAAAGTATCTGGCACTCTCTCAGCATCGCATTGGCAGATGGGCATTGATAATGGTTTTTGCGTGTATGTTCGGAGGTGCACTGAAACTCTTTGCGGATAGCCTCGATGCAGGCACATATCGCCCAAGGAGGGACGATATGCAGCTGAATATCCGTGCCCAGATGCCTGTAGGAGGCAGCGTGCAGGAACTGAACGAAAAGGTAAGGCAGGTGGAGGCGTTCCTCTCTCAATATGATGAGATAAAGAGGTTTGAGACATCCATACGTTCACGCGGAGCACTGATTACGGTGGAGTTTAAGGAGGAAGCCTTGCAGACGGGATTTCCGTACCTTCTGGAGAGTAGGGTGATAGGAAAGGTCATCACTATCGGTGGAGCTGACTGGGCTACGTCGGGCGTCAGCGAACGAGGGTTCAGCAATTCTCTCAACCTGCAATATAGGGCTAACAGCATCGAGATTGCAGGATATGACTATGAACGCCTGTACCGCTATGCAGAAGATATGTGCCGGGAGATGAAGCAGAACAACCGCGTGAAGGATATTGCCATCGTTACTCCCGGGCATGAGGAGCAGGAGGACGAACTGTTCATGGATTATGACCGCCGTGCCCTCGCCATAGACAGCGTAGGGGTGCGCGGCATTCATGAAGCAATGCGGGGACTGCTCTCACAGCGTAGCGACAGGGATATGACCGTCGCTCAGGGACGTGACGGCAGACTGCCGGTCGTCATCAAGCCTAATACCATGGATTCGTATGACCACTGGAGGCTGAGGAATACTTACATCAACGTCGCAGGGCGGTCAATACGTCCTTCTGCGTATATGTCCATCAATCGCAGGGAAGCGAAGAATGTCATACCGCGTGACAATCAGGAGTATATCCTTCGGGTGGCTTTCAATGTGCTTGGCTCATATACCTATACCGACAGATATATCAAGCGGATGACAGGGAAATACAACAGCATTTTCCCAATCGGCTTCAGATGCGTGGACAAAACCTATGGAGCGTATGAAGACGATGGCACGCAGTATTGGCTTATAGGACTTGTGACGGTCATCATATTCTTTATCTTGGCTATAATGTTCGAGAGCCTCAAGCAGGCACTCGCCATTACGATGCTCATTCCTGTCTCATTCATAGGTCTATTCCTGACTTATCATCTTACGGGAGTCGCTTTCGGGACGGGAGGCTTTGCTGCAATGGTGCTCCTCGCGGGACTGACGGTAAATGCGGGAATATACATCCTATGCCAATATAATCTGCAGGGAGGCATAGGCACGAGGTCTTTTGTCAGAGCCGTCAATCACAAGATAATTCCTATCCTCATGACCATCCTTTCCACCACTCTTGGCATGATTCCCTTTCTCATTGACGGACCTGAAGCCCAGCCATTCTGGTATTCCCTTGCCATAGGAACAATCGGAGGACTGCTTCCAAGCCTCGTCTGGATACTGTTTGCGATGCCGGCACTATTGTCTCTCAGAGGAAAAAAGATTTGTAGCAAGTGATACAATATTATACAATTTTGTGCGTTCTGTCAATAAAGAGTAAGTAGCAACAAGACAACCCACAACCCAAAAACAAAAAATAGAATGTGCTCTTCGACCACGTCGGAGAAATAATAACTAAATCACTAAACCACATGACAAACTACCTTTACCGCACAGCGCTTGCCGTAGTATCCGTCCTCCTATGTATTAATAATATCTATGCTCAGCAGTCATACGGACTGCGTCTGCTCAATCATTGGGATAATCCTGATGGCACTTGTGAGCGTGGATATGCTGGACGTAGCATATTCTGGATCCCAGGAGGGCAGGCTGACCTTGAAAAGATTAAGGAGTACGGACGCATGAACCAGGCTATCGGAGTCAATGGTACCGTGCTCAATAACGTAAATGCCAAGCCCTTGATGCTCTCAAAGGCAAAGCTGAAAGAGACACGGCGCATAGCTGATGCGCTCCGTCCTTTTGGAATAAAAGTGTATCTGTCAGTCAATTTCGCTTCACCTAAAGCTCTCGGAGGACTGAAGACGGCTGACCCTATGGACAAGAAGGTGCAGCAGTGGTGGGCTAAGAAAGCAAAGGAGATTTACTCCATGATACCAGACTTCGGAGGTTTCCTCGTAAAGGCGAACTCGGAGGGCGAACCGGGACCTATGGACTATGGTCGCACTCACGTTGATGGTGCCAATATGCTTGCCGATGCCTTGGTAAAAGGATGGAAAGCGGCAGGGCTGGAGGGCAAGACTGAACGCCCGATTGTCATGTGGAGAGCCTTTGTCTATTCTGCAAAAGCAGGAGACAGGGCTTCGCAGGCGTATGATGAGTTCATGCCTTACGACGGACAGTTCCGTGATAACGTGATAATACAGATAAAGTTAGGACCTGTTGACTTCCAGCCGCGTGAGCCTGTCAATCCTCTTCTCCTCGCTATGAAGAAGACAAAGATGATGATTGAGGTGCAGCTGACTCAGGAATATACTGGTGAGAGCATCCATACGTGCTTCATGCCTTTCGACGATCCGATGATTGATATTCTGCGCCACCCTACGGAGAATATCGTAGGTATAGCTGGTGTATCCAATATTGGTGACATGAAAAACTGGTGTGGCTCGGAGATGACTAAGGCTAACTGGTATGCTTTCGGAAAACTTGCTGCCGACCTTGGTATTACAAAGGAGGCTATTGCGAGGGAATGGCTTGCCAAAAACTTTAATACCTCCGACCCACGCTTTATCAATCCTATGACAAGGGTGATGCTGGAAAGTCATGAGGCGGTGGTAAGATACATGATGCCTCTCGGACTTCATCATATCTTTGCTGGCGGACACCATTACGGACCGGAGCCTTGGTGCGACCCAAAGGGATGGCGCGAAGACTGGAAACCGAAGTATTATCATAAGGCTGACGATTATGGTATAGGCTTCAATCGTACTTACAATGGCGCTTTTGCCGAGAATGGTCCTGGATATGGAGTCAGGATAGGTTCGGGAAATGCCCGTTTATACCCCGACAGCTTGTATAATATATATAATAAGGTGGAGACTTGTCCTGAGCAGTTGCTGCTCTGGTTCCATCATGTGCCATGGAATCACAGGATGCACAACGGTGAGACGCTTTGGGATGCGCTATGTCATACCTACGACCAAGGCGTGAGAGAGGCTGAGGCTTTCGCCCGTATATGGAAGGAAATGAAACCGTATGTCGATGCAGAGAAATACGAAGAGCAGCTCGAATGCTTTGAGCGCCAGGCAAAGGATGCGTGGTGGTGGAGAGATGCCTGCCTGCTGTATTTCCAGAAGTTCTCAAAGATGCCATTCCCGATAGACTGTCCTGCACCGCGTTACCGTCTTGACAATCTCATGAAATATACGCTGCACATGGACAATTATACCCGTGCGGACATCACAAAACTTCCATAATTGCCCATTTCATCGGTAATTTTTGATATTTTAATCAGCATGGAGGAGGTTGTATATATAACCTCCTCCATACTGATTCTTTTATTGCTATAGTTCCAAAAAATACCAAAAACTTACATCTTTGTTACAAAACGCTATAAATGGATGTTTTCGGCTCTTTTTTCTAAAAGAAATGGATTACCTTTGCATCACTGAAACCATTAGGTAATAATAACTAAACCAACATACTACGTACTATGTCACAAAATGATTCAAAAGGCTTTTACAAGCTAAGTTGGATGCAACGCATCGGCTTCGGTTCTGGTGACCTTGCCCAGAATCTAATCTTCCAGGTTACTTGTACCTATCTCCTGTTCTTCTACACTGACATCTATGGACTCGATCCGCTGGCTGTTTCCGTAATGTTTACCGTGGGAAACGTAGCCAACGTCATTTGGGACCCAATAGTAGGAGCTCTCATAGACAAGAATAATCCGAAGCTCGGAAAATATCGCTCATACCTTATCTACGTAGGATTGCCATTGTCAGGCTTTGCCATATTGTGTTTCTATGACGGCTTTGCACCTTCATTGCTTTATGCTTATGTTACTTACGTGGCAATGACGCTACTCTATACCTTTATTAATGTACCATACGGAGCTTTGAACTCCTCGCTGACACGTGATACTCACGAGATAACAGTGCTCACTTCAGTGCGTATGTTCATGGCAAACATCGGTGGTCTTGCCGTAAACTCAGGACTGCCACTCGTCATTTCCATGTTCGCTGTCACGCAGTCAGGTGAGCTTCCCAAGGAGCCAAAGGCATGGTTTACCACCATGTGCATCTATGCCCTTGTGGGAATGTGTCTGCTCTTCTTCTGTTTTTCCCAGTGTAAGGAGCGCGTGGTGATGGATGCCAAGGAGAGTGAGAACGTGAAGATTAGCGACTTGTGGATGGAGTTTCTCCACAATAGACCATTGCGCGTAATTGCTTTCTTCTTCATTACAGCCTTTGCCATGATGTCAGTGGGCAATGCTGCCGGTGCTTACTTCATGAACAGTAATATGGAGGGCACTGCCAATGAGTTGGCTATCTTTATGGCTCTCGGTTCAATACCTTCGTTTATCTTCATGCCTCTTGTCCCCTCTATCAAGAAGGCGGTAGGCAAGAAGAATATGTTCTACATCTTCCTCGGTGCTGCCATCATAGGTATGGCAATGCTCTATGCAATAGCCAAGATGGAGAATCCGAGCATGATGATGGTCTATGTGGCGCAGTTTATCAAGAGTACCGGTGTCATTGTGGCTACGGGATATATGTGGGCACTTGTTCCAGAGGTTATCTCATACGGAGAATACAAGAGCGGCAAGCGTATCGCCGGTATCGTCAATGCCCTGACAGGCATCTTCTTCAAGGCAGGAATGACTCTCGGTGGCATCGTAGGTCCTGCTGTTCTCGCTTATGTTGGTTACAACAGCAAGAGCATTCAGCAGACACCACTCGCCGAGGAGGGCATCCTCTGGCTTGTATGTGTCATCCCGGCAGCCCTCCTTGTCCTTGGTATCTTCATCATATCCAAATATGAACTGACCGATGAAAAGATAGACGAGATAAACAGAGCTATTGAGGCAAGAGGATAATCTGACTCAAGTTTCGCAAGCTTCAACTTTTCTTGTTGTTTTGTTGTTTTGTTGTTTTGTTGTTTAGTTGATAGTCTTCGCAAATGAGGGGAACTAACAACAAAACCACAAAACAACAAAATCACAAAACAACAAAAACAGAATATGGACATGAAAAGAATAAAGACAATCATTGCTACCCTTCTTCCTCTCGCTTCATTGACTTGCGGAGCGCAGGGGTTGAAGGATGCATATCGTGACTATTGGCGCACTTGTGTCAGCGTAAACCAGTGGGAGGTAGCTGCAGAGGCAAATCCTTCCAATAAGCATGATGTTACAGGAATGGTGAGCGGTGACCAGACTGCCAACTGGAAAAATGTCGTAGAGCATTTCGACTGGGTGGTGGCTGAGAACTGTATGAAATGTGAGGTAATCCATCCTGAGGAGGGTATATATGACTTTACCCTTGCTGACGAGTTTGTGGATAAGGCTTTGGCTTCCGGACTCAAGGTGCATGGTCATGCTCTTATATGGCATTCGCAGTGCGCCAAGTGGTTCCATACAGACAAAGAGGGCAAACTTGTCTCTCCAGAAGTATTGAAAAAGCGTATGCGTGACCACATTATCACCATCGTAAGCCATTTCAAGGGACGCGTATCTTCATGGGATGTGGTCAACGAAGCGTTTGAGGATGACGGCACACCGCGCAAGAGTCTTTTCTATCAGATACTTGGCTCTGACTATATTCCACTCGCTTTCCAATATGCTCATGAGGCAGACCCTAACGTAGAACTCGTATATAACGACTTCTCGATGAACAAAGCCACGAAGATTGACGGCATTGCACGCTTCTTCCGTCCGCTCATCAACGCAGGAATGCCTATCCATACTATCGGATTCCAAGGACACATGATACTTGAAGATGCTAAGGATTTGTTCGGTCAGTATGATTATAGCATTTCTGTTGTCAACTCTCTCGGACTGAAGGTGGAGTATTCGGAACTGGATCTCTCTGTGCTCCCTAACCCTTATGGTTTCTCGGGTGCCAACATCAGCGACCGTTTTACCTACACTCCCGAAAAGGATCCATACAAGAATGGACTCACTCCCGAAAAGGAAGCTGAGATAGCCGACTTCTGGATAAACTTCTATAAACTGATGCTGAAGCACAAGGAGACAGTGCAGAGACTCGGATTCTGGTGTACCAACGATGCGAACTCATGGCGCAATGACTTCCCTATCAAGGGCAGGACGGATTATGCTACGCTATTTGACCGTCAGAACAAGCCAAAGGCTTTCGTCAAGGATATCATTGACCTTGTGAAACCTCAGTGCTGCAAGGAAGATAATAGCAATAAAAAATCCAAGAAGCGCAAGAAGAAATGAGCAGAATAAAGATGATATTGGCGGGAGTCGTGCTGGCTTTGGCATCGCTCCCGTATATGGCTTCCGCACAAAACCCTTACCTCCCGCTTTGGGAATTTATCCCTGACGGTGAGCCATACGTATTTGAAGACCCTGACAACCCTGGCAGATACCGCGTATATGTATATGGTTCGCACGATAACCTTATACAGTATTATTGCGGAAGAGACCAGGTAGTGTGGTCGGCTCCTGTCGAGAATCTCAAGGACTGGCGTTATGACGGCGTTATCTTCGAGTCGAAAAAGGATGCCAATGGCAAATGGCTTGCACCGATAGGAAAGAATCCTAAGAAAGCAAAGGATGGCGTTGGTGACGTGCTTTATGCCCCTGATGTGGCAGAAGTGGTAGGTGCTGACGGGAAAAAGACGTACTATCTCTATCCTAACGTGCAGCATGACCAGCGTCATAGCCTCGTAGCCAAGTCGGACAGACCCGACGGACCGTTCACTGTCTGCAACTGGAATCCGGAGAAACCGCAGGAGACGGTAGGCCCATTTGCCTTTGACCCTGCCGCTTTCGTGGATGATGACGGACGTGTCTATGGGTATTGGGGCTTTGAAAAGTCGTTTGCCGCTGAGCTTGACCCTGCGACTATGGCTACCGTAAAGCCAGGAACGAGGATAGTAGAGAATATGATTCCCGGTCGTGATCAGGACAATCTCTTCCGTTTCTTCGAGGCTTCATCTATCAGGAAGATTAAGGATAAGTACGTCTTCGTTTATAGTCGCTGGACTAACGAGGGAGAGTTTGGCTTGCCTCAGAGCAATTACACTCTCGCATATTGTTATTCCGACAATCCTCTCGGACCTTGGACGTACGGAGGAACCATCATTGATGGTCGCGGACGTGAGCGTAGGGCTGACGGCACTACCATTCATACGGCTTGTCCTAACGGTAATACGCATGGCAGTATCTGCGAGATTGACGGCAGGTGGTGGGTCTTCTATCATCGTCAGGCTGGCACTACAGAATACTCCCGTCAGGCTATGGTGGCACCGATAGAAGTAGAAGTAAAAGAGGGAAAAGGCGGATATGTACGCATTTCCGAGGCGGAGTTTACCTCCGAGGGCTTCGAAATCAATGGTCTTGACCCTTTCACCCGTTACGTTGCGGGCATTGCCTGTTACTTTACTAATACCGTGCCGTCTCATGCAGAGTATCCAAACGTCATATATCCAGGCTCGCACACAGAAATCCATCGTCTTTCCCCAGAGGAGACTCCATTGCCAAAGACGGGAGATTATTATGATGCGAAGATAAATCTTTGCCCGATGGTGAACAATACCGATGGTTCTGTAGTAGGATACAAGTATTTCAATTTCTCCAAAACGTATGGAAAAGCAGGGCTTTCACTCTCTCTTGACTGTGAGATGGAGGGCGTAGCAGGCACAATGGATGTGTACCTTGACCGTCCGTCCGAGACTGAGGGAGGAGTAAAGATAGGCTCTCTTGCTGTTCTGGCAGAGACAGGAGCGAGGGATGTGACTGTCAGTGTGGAGCCGTTGAAGCATTATAATGGCAAGCATGCCCTCTTCTTTGTCTTCTCTTCTCCTACAAAAGGCAAGTCAATGTGCCGACTTAACAGTTTCTGTTTTGAGAAGAAGTGATTTTTAGTTGTTTTGTTGTTTTGTTGTTTTGTTGTTTAGTTGGTTGTGTCCCAATGGAGTCGATTACTATCAACCAGACAACAAAACAACCAAATAACCAGACAAACAAAACAACCAAATAACCAGACAACAAAACAACCAGACACCAAACAGCTAAACAAATCTGGTACTCTTCGACCCGGTCGAAGAGCACACAACAAGAGCACACAACAAGAGCACACAACAAAAACAATAAAAACAACATTACTATGGAAGGAAAAGTATATCTTTGGCCAGCGGATTATATGGCTGACCCGTCTGTCCATGTATGGAATGACAGACTGTATATTTACCCGTCTCATGACTGGGATGCAGGTGTAGGTGATGATGACAGCGGTGCAGAATATGAGATGAAGGATTATCACGTATTCTCTACCGACGACCTTGAGGCTGTATGCCGCGGAGAAAAGGAACTGGTAGATCATGGCTGTATTCTCAAACTGGAGGACATTCCTTGGGCAAGTCACCAACTTTGGGATAATGAGGTGCAGGAAAAGGACGGAAAATACTATATGTATTTCCCTGCAAAGGACAAGAATGACATCTTCCGCACTGGTGTGGCTGTGGCTGACAAGCCAGAGGGTCCGTTCGTCCCTCTCAATGATCCGATGCATGGCTCTTACTCTATCGACTATGCTGTCCTCAAGGATGATGCCGATGGAGAGTATTACTTCTATTTCGGAGGTATATGGGGCGGACAGCTTCAGTGGTATAAGGATAATAAGATAGCATTCAATGAGTCTGGCATAGCAGCCCCACCTCCTGGAGATACTGAGCCTATCGTCCCTGCTAAGAAGTCAGAATGTGATGCTTTACCGTCACGTGTGGCACGCCTTGCTCCCGATATGCTCCACTTTGCAGAGGCTCCGCGCCCTGTGATTATCCTCGATGAGGACGACAATCCTCTCAAGGCTGACGACCCGCACCGCTTCTTTGAGGCTTCATGGTGCCATAAATACAAGGGAAAGTATTATTTCTCTTATTCTACAGGCGACACCCACATGATATGTTATGCCATCGGTGACAATCCTTACGGACCATTTACATATAAGGGAGTGGTGCTTACTCCCGTCAAGGCAGGATGGACTACCCACCACTGCATCGTGGAGTTTAAGGGTAAATGGTATCTATTCCATCACGACTCTGGTCCTTCAGGCGGTGTAAATAGCCTCCGTTCCCTAAAGGTGGCTGAGATACATTATAACGAGGATGGCACTATTCAGACCATAGAAGGATAGGTACTGGTTGTTGGTTTTTGGTTGTTGGTTTTTGGTTTTTGGTTGGTTTGCTTTTCTAATGGAGGATACTCAAAAGGCGAGACTAACCAACCTAAAACCAACAACCCACAATCAGGAACTATAATTTGAATCAATAATATCCCTATGAAGCAAATAAAGTTCTACATTTTAATACTCACGCTTGCGCTTGTCTCACAGGCGGCATTGGCTCAGTTGCGCCTGCCTGCCATTTTCTCCGATGGTATGGTCATGCAACGCTTTGCTCCTGTCCCTGTATGGGGGTGGGGAAATCCTGGAGAAAAAATCAAGGTAACGCTTGGCGACAAGACAAGAAAGGTAAAGGTGGGGAAGGATGGCAAATGGACTGTCTCCATGCCAGAGCTTCCGGCTGGCGGTCCATACACCCTTACTGTGGCGGAAACGGGAAAGACTCCGAAGACATTGACAGTAAATATGTACGTTGGTGACGTCTTTCTCTTCTCTGGTCAGTCCAATCAGGAGTTGCCTATACGCCGCTGTATGGACAACAAGACCGTGGCAGAGGTTTCCAAGACTTACACCAATGACAATATCCATTATCTCAAACTGCCTCATCAGTTCAATTTCTCAGAACCAAAGGAAGACTGCATGGCGGCAAAATGGATTACCATAAACCCACAGACAGCTGCAGAGATTGCCGCTGTAAGTTACTTTGTCAGCAAGGAGATACAGGAGTATGCCAAGGTTCCTGTAGGTATTATCAATTCTTCTGTCGGTGGTACACGTGTAGAGGCATGGATGTCGTATGATAACCTCAACCGCTTTCCGGAATACAAAGAGATACTAAAGGACCGTAAGTTCCATCAGAAGAACTGGGTAGATTCTGTCCGTAATGCTGAAAATAATGCTATAAAGGCATGGAATGAGCGTCGCGAAAAGAACGATAGCATACTGCATAAATGGACTAATCCCGATTATGATTTCAGTTCTTGGGAACCCGTTGATATCTTTTCCCGCTTCTATACCAAGGGCAAGCCTCACGGCTCGTATTGGTTCCGTACTACTTTCCGCCTGTCAAAGGACAATGTGGAAGCAAACAAAGGCACGAAACCATTGCTTCGACTCGGTGCCATGAAAGATGCTGACGTGACTTATCTCAACGGGAAACGAGTAGGAAATACTACTTATGAGTTCCCCCCGCGCAAATATAGCTTTGATGCTTCATTGCTCCGTGAGGGCGAGAACGAGGTCATGGTGCAGCTTGTTGCCGAGAAAGGAATGCCTAACTTTACCAAGGGCAAGCTTTATCAACTCGAACTGTCTGATACTACGATTGTGCTGACAGACGGTTGGGTAATGGCAGTAGGTGCAAATATGGAGCCATGTCCGCCTTCTACCTATTTCGTTGATACTCCCGTAGGATTGTATAATGCCATGATACATCCTCTCGGACCGCTTTCTATACGTGGTATGGTATGGTATCAAGGTGAAGCTAACACTGGCAAACCATATCATTATAAGGAATATCTCCAGGCTATGATTGACGAATGGCACGGACAGTTCCCTACGATAAAGCAGAGCGAGAAGCCGTGGCCCAGTGTCATCGTGCAGCTTGCAGGCTTCATGGGCAGGCACGAGAAGATGATAAAGAGCGGATGGTGTGACCTTCGTTTGCAGCAGTTTGAGGCATGCCACCCTACAGTTACCTCTTCGCTCCAATCGCCCAATGGTGCTTTCCTTGCCACCGCCCTCGACTGTGGCGAAGCTAATGACATCCATCCTCAGTCAAAACCGACCGTTGCGCATCGCATTGCACTGCAATTAATGAAGCAAGTATATGGAGAAAACATTGTCAGCGAGGGACCTGTTCCTGTAAAGTGCGTCAGGGATGACTGCAAACTTATTCTTTCATTCTCTAAGGAAACAGGCAAACTGCGCAGCTTTGACGATGGTGTAGCAAAGGTAACGGGTGACTATGAACTGACCATCGACCTGCAAGCCTTGCAGAATGCAAAGACATCCACCTACGGCATTGAGGGTAACAGGTTCTGTTATGCTCACGATGAGTTTCCTCTATGCACCATATACAACGTGGAGGGAATAGCCTCTGGTGCGTTCGATATCAATATCGAGTGATGGTTCTGTCAGGCAGCGGCGTTCTCAATGTGAGACTGTGAAATTGAGGAGCATTTATAGGTGGGAATTAATGGAATCCCACCTATAATAACAGACTATGTGAGAATAATAAAAAAGTAGGTGTGCAAAGTATTTTTGCACACCTACTTTTTTTATCTGCTTAGTCATCACTTGTAAAGTAAATGCAGTCAAAGTTAGGAAATTACTTGCACATATAAAACATAATTCGTATCTTTGCCATCGAAAACAATGGTTTAGCGTATGAAGTACCCTATAGGAATACAGGATTTCGCCCAGATTATTCAGGACGGATATGTATATGTGGATAAGACGGACTTAGTGTATAAGCTCGCCACAGAAGGAAAGATTTACTTTCTGAGTCGCCCGAGGCGATTCGGAAAGAGCCTGCTTATTTCCACACTTAAATACTATTTCCAGGGAAGGAAAGACCTGTTCAAGGGACTTGCCATCGACAAGCTCGAAAAGCAGTGGGCGGAATATCCTGTGTTTCATATTTCATTCTCCAACGGGAATTTCACTGATGGCAAGATACTCCGACAGATTTTAGAGGACTACGTAGCGGAGATGGAGACCGTATATGGCAGAAACCCTAATGCTAACACTATAGGTGGAAGATTTGCATCTGTCCTAAAGGCTGCACACAAAAAGACAGGTCGCAGGGCAGTGGTGCTCATTGACGAATACGACAAACCTCTGCTCGACGTCATTGACCTCGATCTGCAGGTGACCGACAGTGAGGGCAACCGTATGCGCATAGAAGACTACAACCGCAATCTCCTGAAAGGATTCTACAGCCTTTTCAAGGATGCCGACGAGGACTTGCAGTTTGTGATGCTCACTGGAGTTACCAAGTTCTCTCAGGTGAGCGTGTTCAGCGGATTCAACCAGCCAGACGACATCAGTATGAACCGGCGTTATGAATCGTTGTGCGGTATCACAAAGGAAGAACTTCTCACTGTCTTTGACTCCTCTATCAGAGAGTTGGCAGACGATCTCGGCATAAGTCATGAAGAAACTGTTGAACGCCTGAAGAAAAAATACGACGGTTATCACTTCGGCCGTAAAATGGTGGACATCTTCAATCCGTTCAGTATCCTCAATTGTTTCAACACCCTTGAACTAAGGAACTTCTGGTTTTCCTCTGGCACGCCCACATATCTTGTGCGCCTGCTCGCCCACAGCAATGAGAACATCAATGAACTTGTGGGCAGGTACTACGATGCCTCGCAGTTTATTGAATACAGAGCCGACATAGAGCAGCCGCTGCCGATGATTTATCAGAGTGGCTATCTCACGATTAAGGATATCAATATAGCCCGCAATACATATCTTCTTGACTTTCCTAATGAAGAAGTGAAAAACGGGTTTGTCGAAACCCTTGCCTCACGTTATTTTACAAAGTCATCTCAACCTAGGTTCTGGGTAAATGATGTGACTGATGCCTTAGAGAGGGGCGACACCGAAAGGTTTGAAAATCTCATGACCGCCCTGCTCTCGTCCACCACCTACCGCTTCCAGCACAAACAAGATAAGATGGAGTGTGAGCGATATTTCCAATATACGTTCTATCTCATCGTCAAGATGTTAGGATTCTACAGTGCCGTAGCCGAGAAAGAGACGAGCGAGGGGCGCATAGACTGCGTGGTGGAGTGCCCGAGCTACGTCTATATCATCGAGTTCAAGCTCAACGCCTCTGCAGAGGCAGCCCTCAGACAAATAGAGGACAAGGGCTATGCCAAACCCTATGCCTCCGACAGTCGCAAGGTGATTGCCCTCGGCATCAATTTCTCATCGGAGAAAGGAACTATCGACGGTTTCCTGCCGAAGGAATTAATAGAACCCACCATAAAAATAGGACAAAAACGATCTCATTGATATTGCAATGCAAAAGCGGCGATATTGCAATTCAAAAGCGTTGATATTACGAGGTAAAAGCATAGCTTTTGCACTGTAATATCAACGCTTTTTATATATTGTTGATTAATAAGATGTTGCGTATGATGGGCTATTGATGGGAGAATAGGACAAAATGCGCATTGACAGATGCGTCATAGTTTGTCGGTAATGCAGTCTATTATGACGTCAGTGGCTCCTGACTGACTCTTGACATATTCGCCTGCCTTGGCACTTGCATCGGCAAGGAAAGCGTCGTCAGTGGACAGTTTGCGCATGAGGGTGCTGAAATCGTCGGTGTTCCCGATGCAGAAACCTCCTCCGTGGGCTATTAGTGATACGGCTTCTTGAAAGCGTTCGTGGTTGGGACCAAAGATTACGGGCATTCCCCATACTGCTGCTTCCAGTACGTTATGTATGCCGACACCGAATCCTCCGCCCACGTATGCCACCTTGCCGTAGCGGTAGATGCTGGAAAGCAGTCCGAAACAGTTGATGATGATGGCGTCAGCCTCCGACAGTTTCTGCCTTATGTCCGCCTTGTGAGCGTCGTCGGAGTTCTCCCATGCGGCGTTTGCTACGCTGTATCTTATAACCTTGCGTCCTTCGAGAAGGTTTTCTATCTGCATGAGGTGCTCTTCGTCAATGACGTGCGGAGCAATGATGAGTTTCCAGTCGTGGTTGTGTTGATTGAGAAATGGTATGAATATTTCTTCGTCTGGCAACCAACTGCTTCCTGCTACAAACGCATTCTTGTCGTTGAGGAATGCTTCTACGATAGGCAGTCGCTTGCTTTGCTCTTTGATGGCGAGCACACGGTCAAAACGTGTGTCACCACTCACGGTGACATTGTGTATGCCAATAGAGGCGAGAAGCTCGCGTGATTTCTCGTTTTGTACAAAGAAGTGTGTGAAGCATTTCAAGACCTTGCCGTATTGCCTGCCGTACCAGCGGAAGAATATCTGCTCAGGGCGGAAGATAGAGCTGACGCTATATACGGGGACGTTGCGGTGGCGCAGGATGTGCAGGTAGTTGTACCAGAACTCATACTTTATGAAGAACGCCATTTCTGGTCGTATCGTCCGCAGGAAGCGGCGTGCGTTCCGCGGAGTGTCCAACGGCAGGTAGCAGATGATGTCAGCCCCCTCGTAGTTTTTCCTCACCTCATAGCCCGAGGGCGAGAAGAAGGTGAGCAGTATCTTGTATTCGGGATGCTCCTTCCTGAAGCGTTCCATGATGGGTCGCCCTTGCTCAAATTCTCCGAGAGAAGCGGCATGGAACCATACGTATCTCGCATTGGCGTCCATTCTATCCCTTATCGTGCGGATGGCATTCCTCTCGCCGTCCCACATCTTCTTCACTTTCCTGTTGAAGAGACTCGTGACGGCAACTCCGAGGAGGTAGGCAAACATTATAATATTGTACATACCCTGTCTATCCTAATTTCTCTATGGCACGCTTCATTCGGGCTATCGTCTCTTCCTTGCCGAGGAAAGCGGAGATGTCAAACATACCCGGACCCTTTCCCTCGCCTACGAGGGTAAGGCGGAAGGCATTCATCACGTCGCCGAGCTTGTAGCCTTTTTCCTCAACCCATGCCATTACTATAGGTTCTTGACCTTCGACGGAGAAGTCTTCTATGCCAGAGAGTAAGTCGGCAAGTTCTGCCATCACCGTGGCAGAGTTTTCCTTCCAGCGTTTCTTTACCGTCTTCTCGTCGTACTCCATCGGGGCGAAGAAGAAGAAAGAGCACAGAGGCCACAGTTCGCTGACGAAGTTCACGCGGTCTTTCATCATGGCTACTACCTTGGTGATGCGTTCCATCGACTCCTCCACGCCGTTGTTGGCAACGATGGGGGCGAACAGTTCGGCAATCTCTTCCGCACTCTTCATGAGTATGTATTCGTGGTTGAACCACTGTCCTTTCTTGTAGTCAAACTTCGCTCCCGCCTTTGAGCAGCGTGAGATGTCGAAGGCATTGACCAGTTCCTCCAAGGAGAAGACCTCCTGTTCCGTGCCCGGATTCCATCCGAGGAGAGCGAGGAAATTGACTACAGCCTCGGGGAAATAGCCGCTCTCTCGATAGCCGGAGCTTATTTCTCCTGTCTTTGGGTCGTGCCATTCCAAGGGGAAGACAGGGAAGCCGAGGCGGTCTCCGTCGCGTTTTGACAGCTTGCCCTTGCCTTCTGGCTTAAGGAGGAGAGGGAGATGGGCAAACTGAGGCATGGTGTCAGACCAGCCGAAGGCTTGGTAGAGAAGCACGTGGAGCGGGGCACTCGGCAGCCATTCTTCTCCGCGGATGACGTGAGTCACCTCCATAAGGTGGTCATCGACGATGTTGGCAAGGTGATATGTTGGCAGTTCGTCGGCACTCTTGTACAGCACCTTGTCGTCGAGGATGTCGCTCTTTACGCGCACCTCACCGCGGATAAGGTCGTTGACGAGGATTTCCTGACCAGGTTGTATCAGAAATCTTACTACATACTGTTTGCCATCAGCAATAAGTTGCTCTACCTCTTCCTTGGGGAGGCTGAGAGAATTGCGCATGGAGAGACGTGTCTTGGCATCATATTGGAAGTTTTGTATCTCGCTGCGCCTGGCTTCCAGTTCCTCCGGGGTGTCGAATGCGATGTAAGCCTTGCCTGCGTCTATGAGCTGCTGCACGTAGGTCTTATATATTTCGCGGCGTTCGCTCTGACGATAAGGACCATGACTGCCTCCGAAGGTCACGCCCTCGTCAAACTTTATGCCGAGCCATCTGAATGACTCGATGATGTATTCCTCCGCACCAGGCACGAAGCGGTGGGAGTCAGTGTCCTCGATTCGGAATATGAGGTCACCTCCATGCTGGCGGGCAAAGAGATAGTTATACAACGCAGTACGTACACCACCGATATGCAGGGCACCGGTAGGACTGGGCGCAAAGCGCACTCTTACTTTTCTTTCCATGTCTGTTTTCTTTCTTTTTGATGGCGGCGCGGCGAAAGGGATAATCACCCCGTAAATGCGGTGGAATGGGGGATTATTGATGTCTGCCACCATAAATTTTGTGCAAAATTAACATTTTCTCCCCATTTTAGCGAACTTTTTCCCAATTTTTCTCTCCTTTCCTGTTTTTTTTTAGTATTTTCGCAGGCAAAATCCGATATTGGAACTGTTTAGTTGTTTTGTTGTTTAGTTGTTTGTCTTCGCAATGGAGTCGATTTCTATCAACAAGACAACTAAACAACTAAACAACAAAACAACAAAACAACAAAACCCCATGTCAACCATATATTCCACAGAAGGACAGGACAAATGGAAAGTCTATCTCCTCAGGCTATCCATCATACTCGCCTTGACGGCAGTCATCGTCCTTGCCATGCCGAGGAAGTCAGTGCCCACGTATGAGGTGAAGGAAAACTCCGTATGGCTCAAGGAGCCGGTCACCGCAGGCATCGACTTTGACGTGCCCAAGGATTCCATCACCTATCAGGCTGAGATTGACTCAGCGATGCAGTATTTCGTACCGTATTACAAGATAAACGACGAGATAGGAAACAGGTATGTCAAACGCTTCCAGTCGAGGTATCGTGATGGAATAGAGGGACTTCCCAAGTCGTTCGTCAATTCCGTGACGGCTAAGCTGAGGGAAATATACAACGTAGGCATCATGCCTGCCGAGGACTATGCGAAGCTTACCCGTGACTCGATGGCTCTTATCAATTTCAAGCGGGGCAATACTACACAAAAGAAATACTGTATCTCTTTCTATACACCCATCAAGGCATACGAAAGTTTCTTTCAGGATCCACAGATGAATTATGCGCGCACGCTCCTGCAGAAATGCAACATCGACGATTACCTGAAGGAAAACCTCATCTATGACGAGGCGCAGTGTCAGGCAGACATCGACAATCTCACGTCCACCATCACCAAGCACGAGGCAGAATACAAGAAAGGAGAGTGCATCGTGGACAGGGGACAGGTGGCTACCCCGATAATCGTAAAGGCTCTTGCCACCTATTCCGCCGAGATGGAGAAGAACGAATCGCTGATAAGCCGTTCGACGACGATGGCCGGACGCGGCATCCTCGTCTTCCTCCTGCTCTTCACCTTCACCGTCTATCTCCACCTCTTCCGCGGCGACTACTTCCGCAAGCCCCGCTCCCTCGCCATGGTCTATGTCCTCGTAGGCATCTTCCCCATACTCGTCTCGTTCACCTACCAGTACAGCCCGCACTACATCTACATCCTCCCCCTTGCCATGCTCCCGATGTTCGTGCGCATATTCCTCGACTCCCGCACGGCTTTCATAGCCCATATAGTAATGGTGCTCATCTCAGCCCTTGCGCTCAGCAAGCCCTTCGTCTTTGTCGTCGTGCAGATGCTCTCGGGACTTGTTGCCATATACACCCTCCGCGAGCTCTCCAAGCGCGCGCAGGTCTTCACCGCCGCCTTCACCACCGCCATCGTGGCGTTGCTGGCATATCAGGCAATGAAGCTTACCGAGCCAGGAGAAGACTGGCATCTCTCACCGTCCGAAGTCTCGCATTTCGTCTTCTCTGGCGTATTGCTGCTTACTACATACCCATTAATGTACGTTGTAGAGAAGACATTCGGCTTCACGTCAGCTGTAACCCTGTTTGAGCTTTCCGACATCAACAAAGACCTCCTCCGCAGGCTCTCCGAGGTATCGGCAGGCACTATGCAGCATAGTATCACCGTGAGCAACATAGCAGCAGACATTGCACAGAAGATAGGTGCTCGGAGCCTCCTCGTGCGTACGGGAGCCCTCTACCACGACATTGGAAAGATAGCCAACCCGTCGTTCTTTACGGAAAACCAGAAGGACATCAATCCCCATGAGCGGATGACACCGCAGGAGAGTGCCAGGATAATCATCAACCACGTCAAGGAAGGAAAACGTCTTGCAGAGAAATATGGACTGCCAAGTGAAATAGTAGATTTTATCATGACACACCATGGTGCGGGCATGGCAAAGTATTTCTACATCACGTACAAGAACAGCCATCCCGGCGAGGAGGTGGATACAGCCCCGTTCACCTACCCGGGACCCAATCCCTTCACTCGTGAGCAGGCCATCCTCATGATGGCAGACTCCGTAGAGGCGGCGTCACGTTCGCTCAAGGAATATACAGAGGAGAGCATCACATCTCTTGTCAATCGTATCATAGACGGAATGGTAGCAGAGGGATATTTCATCGATTGTCCTATCACGTTCCATGACATCTCTGTCGCCAAACGTGTCATAATAGAGCGACTAAAGACAAACTATCATACTCGTATCACCTATCCGGAACTTAAATCGTAGTTTAGTTGTTTAGTTGTTTAGTAGTTTAGTTGTTTGGTTGATTGTATTCGACTCAATTGCCAAGACAAACAACAAAACAACCAAACAACAAAACAACTAAACAACAAGACACCCCCAAACCATGTCCCCAGCAGAAATAATCAAAGCAATCACCGTATTCCTCCGCCGCATAAGGCACTGTGCAGGCTTTGGCATACAGTCGCCTACGGACTATGCTTTCGTGCGGGAGGTGATATATGAGCGTGGGGAGTATTCGCTGTACTCCGACCTTGACAGGGGCTTCCCGCAGGCAGGGAGAATGGAGAGACAGTTGGCGCATCTGCTTTTGCGCGTCAGCAACTATGCGCAAGTCTCAGATATAGCCATTCAGGATGACATGCCGGAAATCCTGTGTCACGCATTGAGACTCGGATGCAGGAAGAGCAGACTTGTTTCATATAAAAGGGATGAGACTCCTGTATCTCTCACCGTCTTTCATGACATACGGGGGAGAGGTAAGGCAGAATGGAATGAATTACTCTTACAGCCACATATCGTAGCCTACGACTTACATTACATAGGACTCGCTTTTTACGATAAAAAACGATATACTGAAAGTTATATAATAAATTTTTATTAAAAAAAAACATTTTATCCCTTGCAGATAACAAAAAAAATATTACCTTTGCGGACAATTTGGTGGTAGAACCTGGTTTTAGGTTGCGGGTTGTAGTACCTGGTTGTCGGTTATTGGTTGTCGGTTTTCGGTTAGTAATGCATTGCTTTCAGAGAGTTTCTCACGAGGAAAAGGTAACCTAACCTATAACCTACAACCCACAACCTACAACCAGGTACTACAGCCCACAACCTACAACCTACAACCCATAACCCACAACCAAAAAAAACTATGTATTGGACACTTGAATTGGCATCAAAATTAGAGGATGCGCCATGGCCTGCTACCAAGGAAGAGCTCCTCGATTATGCGCTTCGTTCCGGAGTGCCTATGGAGGTAATAGAAAACCTTGAAGAGATAGAGGATGAGGGTGACGTCTATGACTCAATCGAAGAGCTGTGGCCAGATTATCCTACTAAGGAAGACTTCCTCTTCGACGAGGAGGAATATTGACCTCTCAAAAGCATCAAGAATTATATTAAATGCTTGAATATTAGCGATATGGTAAAATTCTAAAGACTTTACCATGTTGCTTTTTATGGTCTTTTACTGCCATGTCAAACGCACAAACAGGCACTTTACCTGAAATTGCTGAAGTTTTGCATGCTTCAACTTCTTCGGTTTTAAGGTTAAACGGTTGTACGGTCGCTTCGCTTTTACGGAGGCTACGCTATATTCTCCTTCGGTTATACGGTTATGCGGTTATTCTTTCCTCCTGAATGAATTGAAGACTGCAAGAATAGAATGATGACTGAGGTCTCGCAAGTCTCAACTTCTTCGGTTGTAGTACCTGATTGTCGGTTTTTGGTTTTAGGTTGTTGGTTGTGGGTTGGATTTGCTTTAGCTCTTGAGAACCATCCATTAGACAAGCATTACCAACCAAAAACCTAAAACCTAAAACCAGAAACTGATATAATTCTCCATTTTGAGCTTGCGAAGCGAATGCCAGGGCTTGAACCTGTCTGATAATGACAGAAAATCATTGCAGGCGGTGAATTTATCGCTCAAAGGTTTGGATGGTTCAGAAAAATGTCTTAATTTTGCATTCATGATATGTTGTTTCGATTTTTTTGTTGAATGTCTTGTTTTAGGCGCTGCAAAGAAATTAGCAAGCAATTGACAATCTGTTGTTCACTCTCAGGTTATTCCGACAATTCCAAGGGTCGGATTCCTGTTTCTTTTTGTAAGTAAGGTAAGCAAATTAATTGATAGATTCCACCTATAGTAACAAACAAAGAATTGACATGAAGAAGATTACATCGTTTATGACCCTGCTGCTCATGGCGTTGTCAGTATGCGCCAAGACATACGTGACGAAGATTAAGAAGATTGACAACAACGTAGCGTTCAATATCGTAATCCGTGCTGACCTGTATGTAGAGGATGCCGAACTTGAAGCAACTTTGGCAAAGGAGATGTTTCATCATGAGGGAGATTTGAGGACGGCTTGCGAGGCGTATCTCAGTCAGTTCGCAAATGCAAAGAGGGAGGATGTGGTCAGAAGGACTATAGAAATCACTGCTCATACTGTATATAGTAACGATTCCATAGGTGTGGTGTGTATGTCATACAACAGTGCCGGCAGGGAGCATATCGCTGACGTGTCGGATGTCAGGCATTTTATCTATGACATGAAGGCAGGAAAGACGGTGAAACTCTCGGACCTTGTGACACCAGCCCTCTCTCAGTACCTCAAGGGTCAGGGCATTGACGCTGATGCCGTTACCGACCTCAAGACAGGTCTTTATACCTATTCTGCCAAGGCAAACGGCAACGAGATCAACCTCACGCCGTATAAGTTGTACAAGCAGATGACCGATTACGGTCTGAGGCTGATTGGCATGACACGTGACAGGATAGAGCAGCAGATAGCTGAGGGACAAGACCTGAGCAAGGTATATGACGTGGTGGAGGTGATGCCTTCGTTTCCAGGTGGTACGCCGGAACTCATGAAATATCTCTCTTCCAATATCAAATATCCCGTGGATGCCGAGGCTGACGGGATACAGGGTAGGGTGATAGTGTCGTTTGTCGTGGATCGTGACGGAAACATTAGGGACATCACTGTTCAGAAAGGGGTAGAATCTTCATTGAATGCCGAGGCTGTCAGGGTTGTCAGCATGATGCCGAAATGGAATCCGGGACGTAACAAGGACACGGCGGTAAACGTGAGATATACTCTTCCTGTCACTTTCAGGCTTCAGTAGTATCTGGTTGTAGTACCTGGTTGTCGGTTGTGGGTTGTAGGTTATAGGTTAGGTTACCTTTTCCTCGTGAGAAACTCTCTGAAAGCAATGCATTACTAACCGAAAACCGACAACCAATAACCGACAACCAGGTACTACAACCTACAACCAGATGCTACCCTTTCCTTTTCTTGCCCCTGAAACTGTTGCCTGCCAAGGCGGACTCGCAGCCCTGGCACAGCGGTTCTGTGGCGGCGTGGTGACGGAAGCCCTCGGTGATGGCTTGGGCGCGTGATGAGGAGAGAATCTCCTCGAGCGTCTGGTGGAGGAGGTTGCCGAGAATGATGTCTCCGTCGTGGTCGAGACAGCAGGGGACGAGGCTGCCGTCTGCAAGGATGCCTATCTGTGAACGCAGGGCTTTGCAGAAGTATTCGTGTCTGGCGGAGTGGGGAGTCTTTGCTCTTGCTGTAGTTTCCGGCCATTGGAATTTCCGGTCAAACTCGAGATATAGATTTTCGCAGAGACGGAAGCCGTCGGGACGACAGTGCCATGGTCGGGGAATGAAGTCTTCGATGTACTGCATCACATCCTCATTCTCGCTCTCTTTCCCTCCTTTGTTCCACAGCCGCAGCACGACGCACGTGCCCTGCGATGCCGCCTTTGTGGAGAAATCCATGACACGGCTGACGTATGTCTCCAGTTCTCCACGCGCATTGCCCTCGTGCGAGTGCAGGGAAACCTGTACCTTGTGGGGATGGGCTTCATGTATTGACATGGAACGGTGGAGCAGCGTGCCGTTTGTAGTGAGTACTGTCTTGAAGCCCTTGCCGTTGGCAATGGTGATGAAGTCGCACAGGTTGGGATGGAGCAGGGGCTCTCCCATGACGTGGAAATATAGAAAGCTTGCCTTGCCTTGCAACTGGTCGGTGATGTGTTGAAACTCACTGACGGTCATCTGTCTCTTCTCTCTGCGATGTTTCGGACAGAAGTCACAGTTGAGGTTGCAGGTGTTTGTAATTTCTATGTAGCAGCGTGAGAGCATTTGGTTTACGGTTTTATGGTTTTGTGGTTTTCTCTACGGTTTCGTGGTTTTACGGTTATTCGGTTATTCGGAGATTTGCCAAGGCTGTTTGTATCTTCCGCACAACCTTATAACCCAATAACCTTATAACCGTTATTTTATTGTCTTTCCCTAACGAAAACCAACAACCGAAAACCGACAACCTGCAAATTTTCGTCTCTGCAGTGAAAAAAATGGATAATTGTTTGGCAATCTCAGTAAATAATCTTACTTTTGCATGAGAGAATAAATCTGTCATGATTGCTAATCTTATGAAAAAGGTAGTATTCTTGTTTCTTTTCTTGCTGGGGGCGACGGCTGGCTTCGCTCAGGGAAAGAAACCAGTTCTTGAGTTTGTATTGCAGTTAAGAGTCAAGATTGGAGCATTCGACAGGGTAGGCGAGACGGCGCATGGCATACGTCAGAGCATCGCAATCACGGGAGGTACGTTTCATGGTCCCGACATAAAGGGAGAGGTATTGCCCGGAGGTGCCGACTATCAGTTGACCGACCCTAAGACGGGACGTACGGAATTGGAAGCCATATACAATATCCGCACGGACGACGGCGTGACCATTCACGTCCGCAACAGGGGCATTATCTCGCAGGACAACGGAAAGACGTATTTCTTTACCTCTCCGCAGTTTGAAGCTCCTTCCGACAGTAAGTACGCATGGCTGACCAACAGCATTTTCGT
>CALZJQ010000027.1 GCA_945787895.1 uncultured Prevotella sp.
GATATTGCAAGGCAAAAGCATTGATATTACAAGGTAAAAGCTATGCTTTTGCAACGTAATATCAACGCTTTTTGTATCCTTTTGATTTACACTATGTTACAAAAGGAAAAGTCGCAGCCCTAATATAGGACAAAATTGACATCGGCATACTTTCCCCTCTACAGGGCAAGGGACTATATGCAGACAGCCGCAACAGGTGTTATCCCGCTGCGGCTGCCTTGGAGTAATAATAAAATCAGTCGGGGTGACCAGACTCGAACTGGCGACCACACGCCCCCCAGACGCGTACGCTAACCAACTGCGCCACACCCCGAAAAGGATGATTTTCTCAAATCGAATGCAAAGTTACATATTTTTTTTCATTCCACCAAATAGGAAGTTAATTTTTTATTAAACTTATCGGAATGTTCGTGTAATTTATAAGAAAGTAGTATATTTGCAAGTTAAATAGTTGTTTGGTTGTTTAGTTGTTTGGTTGTTTGGTTGACTGTACCGCAAACGAGCCGAATGCAAACAACAAAACAAAACAACAAAATAACAAAACAACAAAATATCAAAACAACCAAACAACTAAACAACCAAACAACAAAACAACAAAAAATGCAATATATCCTCAAAGCACCAGAAAGCATAAATTGTGTCATAGACCTGCCTGCGTCGAAAAGTATCAGCAACCGCGCATTGATTATCAACGCATTGGCAGGCAACAAACTGATGCCAGAAAACCTCAGCATCTGCGATGATACAGATGTCATGGTGGCAGCATTGCGAGATATGCCCTACGAAATCAACATAAAGGCGGCAGGTACGGCAATGCGCTTCACCTCTGCGTTCCTTTCTGTCACGGAAGGAGAGCATATCATAACTGGCACGGAACGCATGAAACACCGTCCCATCGAGGTTCTCGTCAATGCTCTGCGCCATCTCGGGGCAGACATAGAATACGTTGGAGAAGCTGGTTTCCCTCCTTTGAAAATACGCGGACATAGACTAAAGGGCGGAAGACTGGAGATTTCAGGCAATGTCTCCTCTCAATATATCTCTGCATTGCTGATGATAGGTCCAACATTGGAAAAGGGATTGCAACTGCATCTTACAGGAAAAATCATCTCACGTCCGTACATCGACCTCACCATCTGCATGATGAGAGAGTATGGGGCTGATGTTGACTGGACAAGCGAGTCGGATATTTGCGTAAAGCCAGTGCCGTATTCTTCACGTCAGTTTTTCGTAGAGAACGACTGGAGCGCATCAAGCTATTGGTATGAGATAGCAGCTCTGATGAGCGACAGATGCGATTGCTCCATTTCTCTCACCAACCTCATGGAAGGCTCACGACAAGGCGACTCTACGATAAAGTTTATGTTCAGCGTATTAGGGGTAAAGACATCTTTCCTATCCCCTGAGAAACAAGTGCCTGCCACGGTGACACTAAAGGCGCAACCATGTTCGCTGCCGCACTTCAGCCTCGACCTCATCAACCAGCCCGACCTTGCACAGACCCTCGTGGTAAGTTCTTGCCTGATGGACATTCCTTTCCATTTCAAGGGATTGCAGACGCTTCGAATAAAAGAGACAGACCGCATTGCCGCCTTGAAGGCAGAGATGAAGAAACTGGGATACGTCCTCGACGACTCTACAGAAGGCGAACTGAAATGGGACGGCACACGTTGCGAAGCAGATAAAGAGCCAGCTATCGACACATACGAAGACCACCGCATGGCAATGGCATTCGCTCCTGCCTGTATAAAGTTTCCAGGTCTCCGCATCAACAACCCGGAAGTAGTAAGCAAGAGTTACCCTAATTACTGGAAAGATTTACGAAAAGCGGGCTTTGAAATAACGACTTCAACTGTTGTTTAAGGTGGGTTCTATTAATTCGCTTTGTCATATTTTGGATTTATTTTCGAGGACAAATTGTAAGTTGAAGAGGGAGCGTAGCGGGCTACGTGACCGATGAGACTTACGATTTGTACCGAAAAGAAACCAAAAGATGACAAAACGTCAAACCTACATAATTAACATTTTTGACGGTGGGAATTAATAGAACCCACCTTAATTGTCTGGTTGTTTAGTTGTTTGGTTGATAGCATCCGACTCTATTGCCAAGACAAACAACTAAACAGCTAAACAACAAAACAACAAAACAACAAAACAAACAATAATGCGCCGACTGCCCACCATAATATCTATCCTCCTGACCGCCATTGTCACAATGACGGCGATTTCCTCATGCTCTACGCAGAAGAATAATGCGCAGACAAGGTGGTGGCATGCCTTTACTGCAAAGTACAATACCTATTACAATGGTACCCTCGCATATATTGACGGTTCCTTGGAAAAGGAGAAAAGCAATAAGGATAATTATACGGAGATGATCCCTCTCTACACTGTTGCCAACAAGAGCAACCGTGAAACAGGCAAAGGCAACTTTGACAGAGCAATAGAAAAATGTCAGAAGACGATAAAACTGCACAGCATCAGCAAGCGTCCTGAATGGACTAAGAAGCGCAAGAAGACGGAGCGTGACATCGAATGGCTCAACAGAAAGGAATACAATCCCTTCCTCTGGAAAGCCTGGATGCTCATGGGACGCTCACAGTTCCACAAGGGTGCTTTCGACGAAGCCGCCTCTACATTCACTTACATGGCACGCCTGTTCCGCACGCAACCTGCCATCTACGGCAAGGCGCAGGCATGGCTGGCAAAATGCTACATAGAGCAGGGGTGGCTCTATGATGCAGAAGACATCATACGCAACATGAGCCGCGACTCCATCAACTGGCATGCACGAAAAGAATGGGACTACACGTTTGCTGACTATTACCTGCATACAGGAGATTTAGAAAAGGCTGCCCAATATTTACGTAAGGTAGTCAAACATGAAATGCGCTCAAAGCAACGTGCAAGAGAATATTTTCTTCTCGGTCAAGTAGAGGCAGCATTAGGGCATAACACGCAGGCTTACAAATCTTTCCGCAAGGTACTGAGTCAAAACCCACCATACGAAGTAGCCTTCAACGCACGCATTTCCATGACGGAGGTGCTTGCAGGCGACGGTCAGGGTAAGAAGATGATAGGCAGGCTCAGGCGAATGGCACGCAATGACAACAACAAGGACTATCTCGACCAGATATACTATGCCATAGGAAATATCTACCTCTCGCAGAAAGACACGGCAAACGCCATCATATCCTACGAGAAAGGCAACGAGAAAGCCACGCGCTCTGGAGCGGAAAAGGGCGTGCTGTTGCTGCATCTCGGCGACCTCTACTGGCAAAAGGAGAAATACAGTGATGCCCAACGCTGCTACGGAGAAGCAATAGGACTCATCGACAAAGAGCGCAAAGGCTACGGACAACTGGCAGAACGCAGCAAGGTGCTCGATGCCTTGGTGCCATATACCGATGCCGTCTATATGCAGGATTCGCTCCAAAGCCTTGCACGTATGTCGGAAAAAGACCGTAATGCGGCAATAGACAGAGTCATCGAAGCCCTGAAGAAGAAAGAGAAAGAGGAGAAGGACAGGGATGCGGAGGAGTTTGCCGCAAAGCAGCAGCAAAACAGCCAGGCTGCAAGACCGCAAAGCAGTCAGAAACCAATAGCCAACAACCAGAAACAAGGCACCGCCTGGTACTTCTACAACGCATCGTCCGTACAGCAAGGCAAGCAGATGTTTGAAAGGAAATGGGGCAGGCGTGACAATGCCGATGACTGGCAACGCTCCAATAAGACAGTGGTCAGCACATTCAGCGAAGATGAGACTGCGGAGACAGAGGGGACGGAAGAGCCGGCTGACTCCATCGACATGACGGCGGAAACGGCTGACGGCGAGAAGGTACTGGACGACTCTTTAGCAAACGACCCGCACAATAGGGAATACTATCTTGCACAGATTCCGTTTACTCCCGAGCAGACGGAGGAGAGCAATGCCATAATAAAGGAAGGTCTGTTCCAGTCGGCAATAATCTTCAAGGACCGCCTCGACAACCTCGCACTGAGCGAGAAAGCCTTCATGCGCCTCATCAACGACTTCCCCGAGTTTGAACCCATCGACGAGGTGTATTACCACCTGTTCCTGCTCTATTCGCGCAAAGGGGACGAAAAGAAGGCACGGGACTACATTGAAAGCCTCAAGTCACGCTGTCCTGACTCAAGATGGACTGCAATGCTCACAGACCCTTACTTTGAGGAGAATGCCCGCTACGGCGAACATCTGGAGGATTCACTTTATGCCGTGACCTACGATGCATTCATTGCAGGTAATAATGACGTGGTAAAAACCAACACAAAGGTTTCTGACAGTCGTTTTCCTTTGGGGGCAAATCGTGATAAGTTCCTATTCATCAGCGGCCTGAGTCTTCTCAACGCGGGAGATGCCGAGGGATGCCTGACACGCTTGAAGCAACTCATCAAAGATTTCCCTACCAGCAAAACGAGCGAAATGGCAGGCATGATAATCAATGGCGTAAATGCAGGAAAGCGGCTACATGGAGCAAAATTCTCAATGACTGACGTTTGGAACCGCCGAAATGCCGTCATGGCTGACAGCGACAGCATCGCTGCAAAGCAGTGGTCACTGGAACGTGACGTGCCTTTTACCTTCATGCTGGTCTATGAACCGGACTCCGTAGATAGCAACAGGATGCTCTTCCTTTTGGCAAAACATAACTTCAGCAGTTTCGTCGTGCGCAATTTTGAAATAGAACTGACAGCAGACAAAGGACTCCGGCGCATGAATGTCAGGGGATTCAGGTCGCATGACGAGGCGCGGCTCTATGCCCGGGTGCTCTATCAGAATGAGGCTGTCAGGGAACTGGCATCGAAATGCCGTCCCGTAATTATCGCTGACGAGAACATTTCCATGCTTGGCGAGACGTACAGCTACAATGAATATGACTCTTTCTACGTAGCTCATTTCCAGCCTTTAGAGATAAAGAACGAGTATATGCTCTACGAGCCTGACGCTGCACGCACGCCAAAAGTTCAGAAAGAAATCACTCCTACACTGCCATCCGAGTCAGCTGCGCCTAAGGGCGTGGCTCCAGTGGAGGTGAAGAAGGAAGCGGAGGAAGGACTGGACGTGCCTGAGGATGACGGCAGTCCTGCCCAGAATGAGTCGTATGACATTCCTGCCGAAGACTCTTCCGAATCTTCTGGCACGGAGGAAATGGCTGTCCCCGTGGAGGAGAAGCAGGAAGAGGATGACGGGGAAAGTGACTTTGTCATAAACGATGACAGGGGAGAGAACGTCAGTGAGGACGAAACTGTCATCACTGTTGACACCGACACGGAGGAGAATGCCGACGGAGAAGGCGAGATAATCTTCGATGACGGCACCGGGAAAGAAGAAGAATCTGACGGGGGAGAAATCATCCTTGAAGATGACAAGAGGGACCTTCAGGAGGTGGAAGACGAATACTACGAACTCGAAGGCTTCTGACCTCTGCCTGAAAATTATACTTCCTGGTTGTTGGTTTTGGGTTGTTGGTTTTGGGTTAGTTAGACTCTCCTCTTGAGAAACCTCCATTAGGAAAGCAAACCAACCCAAAACCAACAACCCAAAACCAAAAACCATAGATAAAACAACATGACCAACGGACTGTTACTTTGGGTAGATGACGAGATAGAACATCTCCATGCCCACATCATATTTTTAGAGAAAAAGGGTTACGAAGTGGTGACTGTAAGCAATGGCATCGACGCAATAGAACAATGCCAGCAGCAGACGTTCGACTTGGTATTCCTCGACGAGATGATGCCCGGACTGACGGGACTGGAGACGCTTCAGCGCATAAAGGACATTCAGCCGCAGACACCCGTCGTCATGGTGACGAAGAGCGAGGAGGAGAATATCATGGACCAGGCCATTGGGTCGAAGATTGCAGACTACCTCATCAAGCCTGTAAACCCGATGCAGATACTCCTGTCACTGAAGAAAAACATACACAGGCGGGAAATCGTGACGGAGGTGACGCAGAGCAGTTACCAGCAGAGTTTCCAGAATATCTCCATGCAGATTTCCGACTGCAGGACCATAGACGACTGGAAAGACATCTATCGCACTCTCGTAAAATGGGAACTGGAACTGTCATCCACGCAGAGCGCAATGACGGAAATGCTGAGGATGCAGAAGGAGGAGGCAAACATCGGCTTTGGAAAGTTCATAAAGAAGAACTATCTTGACTGGGTGGCACCTACCGGCAACGGCACGGCACCGGAGCGTCCCATACTCTCCCCCGACGTTTTCCGTCACAAGGTATTCCCCTTGCTTGATGCCGGAGAGAAGGTGTTCCTCATCGTCATCGACAATTTCCGCTACGACCAGTGGAGGGTTCTGGCGCAGGAGATAGGCGATATGTTCGACATAGAGGAAGACCTCTACATGTCGATACTGCCTACCGCAACGCAGTATGCCCGCAATGCCATCTTCAGCGGACTGATGCCTCAGCAGATAGCCAAGATGTTCCCCGGACTGTGGGTAGATGAAGACGAGGAAGAAGGCAAGAATCTCAATGAGGCTCCTCTCATCCAGACGCAGATGGAACGCTACCGCAAACGCTATACGTTCTCCTACCACAAGGTGAACGACTCTAACGGCGGAGAGAAGATGATGCAGCAGTTCAAAAACATGACCCACAACGACCTCAACGTAGTGGTAATCAACTTCATAGATATGCTGTCACATGCCCGCACGGAGTCGAAGATGGTGCGCGAACTCGCCAATGACGAGAGTGCCTACCGCAGCATATCCCTCAGCTGGTTCAGGCATTCCGTGCTCTCGGAACTGTTCTACGCCCTCGCACAGACCGACTACCGCATCCTCCTTACCACAGACCATGGCAGTATAAGAGCCGACAACCCCATAAAAATCATCGGAGATAGGAATACGAACACGAACCTCAGATACAAGTTGGGGAAAGCATTGGCATACAACAATAAGGATGTCTTTGTCATTAAGGAGCCGCAGAAAGCGCAGCTGCCTTCGCCCAACCTATCGACAAGCTACGTCTTCGCCACAGGAAACGACTTCTTCGCCTATCCCAACAACTACAACCATTACGTGCAGTACTATCGTGACACATTCCAGCACGGCGGCATATCAATGGAAGAGATGCTAATCCCGCTCGTCACCATGAAAGGAAGGAAGAAGTAAATTTCTTGGGTTGTTGGTCTTTGGTTATTGGTCTTTGGTTCGGTTTGCCTTTTCTTTTGGAAATCCTCCTTATACCAAGCATTATCAACCCAAAACCAACAATCAACTATCATTAACCAACAACCAAGCATTATCAACCCAAAACCAACAACCAACAACCATCAACCAACAAAAAAATGCAAATCATCATCACATCACCAGAAACGATAAAAGAGTCAGCCCAGACATTCATGAAAGCAATGGGCGACTCCACCATCTTCGCCTTCTACGGCTCTATGGGTGCAGGCAAGACCACATTCATCAAGGCTGTATGCGAGGAACTCGGCGTGGAGGATGTCATCACCTCCCCCACTTTCGCCATAGTCAACGAATACCGCTCTGCCACCACAGGCAGACTAATATACCATTTCGATTTCTATCGCATCAAGAAGCAGGAGGAAGTCTATGACATGGGTTATGAGGACTACGTCGAAAGCGGAGCACTATGCTTCATGGAATGGCCCGAACTTATTGAAGAACTGCTGCCCGAGGACGTAGTAAAGGTGACGATAAGGGAGCAGGAGGACGGCACCCGCCTTATTGAGTTCTGATTACACAGAAATTGTCTTTCCCCTAAAATACCCTTACATGATAGAACAAATACTATCCACTACCGACATACCCCTCATCACAGCCTTTCTCCTTGGTATCATCGTGGCTATCAACCCATGTCAATTGGCCATCAACACCTCTGCCCTTACATACATCATAAATAAGGATGCCATGCTCAAGGACAAATGGGCAAACCCTCTTCTCTATACCTTTGGACGTTCGCTGAGTTACGTTATCATGGCTTGGGTCATGATTTGCCTCATCGGTGGAGGACAGAATATAAAGGCTGTACAGTCCTTACTTGAAAAAGGAGAGGAAGTATTGCCATACATTCTCATTGTCATGGCAGTGTTTTTCCTGTACCGCGGAATACATATCCATCGTCATGAGCATGGCGACGACTGTCACAACTGCGGCATGATAATCAAGCGCAACGGTCCTTTTGGAGCGTTGTCGCTCGGCATGGCCCTCGCCGTAGCCTTTTGCCCGGAAAGCGCGGTTTTCTATTTCGGTGTGCTGATACCACTCTCCACGACCTCCTCAGCAGGACTCTTCCTGCCTGTTGCCTTTGCCGCCGGAGCCGCATTGCCCGTGCTCTGCATCGCCCTCGTCATGCAGAAGGCAAGGGAGGGAGCAAGGAACGTCTCCCGCTCCTTCAGCCATTTCCAGCGATTCCTCAACATCGCCACGGCAGTCATCTTCCTTGCCATTGCCGTCATCATGATTATGGTGGCATAGCAGTTTTGTTGTTTTGTTGTTTAGTTGTTTTGTTGTTTGCCTTCGCAATGGAGACTATTTCTATCTATTGCTGGATTTAACTATACAAAGGTACTGATTTTTTTGTTAAATACACAAAGAAATAATGTTATATAAACTTAAATGTCAGAGAGTTATAAATTATTCAGTAAACACTAATTATTATCAATTATTAACTAAACGGCTCAAGTGCGTATTCTTTGAAGTCGAAAAGAATCCATAATAATCGGTAAATAGTTTGCTTGGCAACAGATATCTTTGTATTTTTGTCTCATGATACTGACGATTATCATATTAATAGTTACCGTGGCGATGTTTGTCGCCGGACGGCTTAGGGCGGACATAGTGGCCTTAGGGTCATTGGTGGTGATGCTGCTTGGCGGAATACTCACACCGACAGAGGCATTGGCTGGATTCTCCAATCCTGTAGTTGTAATGATGGTGGGACTGTTTGTCGTGGGAGGAGCAATCCTGCAGACGGGACTTGCCAAAGCTGCCAGCCACAGGATAATGCAACTGGCAAGGGGAAACGACACCCTGCTGTTCCTGCTCGTAATACTCGTGACGGCATTTATCGGAGCCTTTGTCAGCAACACGGGCACAGTGGCGCTGATGATGCCAATCATCGTGTCCATGGCAGCCGAGTCGCACAAGAGTGCATCCACACTGCTCATGCCCTTGGCATTTGCCAGCAGCATGGGCGGTATGCTCACGCTAATCGGTACTCCGCCAAACCTTGTCATCGACTCCGCTCTCCGCGAGAATGGTCATGAGGGACTGTCGTTCTTCTCCTTCCTGCCCGTTGGTGCCATCTGTCTTGCTGTGGGCATATTGGTTATGCTGCCTCTAAGCAGGATTTTTCTTAAGAAGAAGACTGCGGACAACGAGGGCATAAGGGGTAAGACCCTTGACCAATTAGCGGAGGAATACCAACTGGCGGGCGGCGTGACTGCCTATAAGGTGGATGCGCGCAGCATGATTGTTGGAAAGACCGTGGCGCAGCTCAACCTGCGTGCCGACTACGGCATCAACGTAATCGAGATACGCAAGGAGACATCGCGCCACCATGGTCTCATACGCAACGTCACCCAGTCATTGCCCACGCAAGACACTACTCTCGAAGCCGACGACATCATTTATCTGCAGGGAAGGGAAGAGGACATCAAGGCTTTCGCATTGAAAGCCAGCCTGCATCCCGAACATGCTTCGGGCATCAACTTCTACGACATTGGCATAGCCGAGATTGTGGTAATGCCTGAGTCGCGGTTGGTGGGACAGAGGCTCAGCGACTCCCGGTTCCGCGAGCACTACAACGTCAACGTGCTTGGGGTGAAGCGAAGCAACGACTACATCACCGACAACCTGCCCGCAACGCGTCTGAAGGCAGGCGACACGTTGCTCATACAAGGCACGTGGGAACATATAATGAAGATAGACAAGGAGGAGGACGACTGGCTGCTTATCGGTCAGCCTCGTGAGATGGCAGAGAAAGTGACACTCGACTACAAGGCTCCGCTTGCGGCGGTCATCATGTTGGCGATGGTGGTGGTGATGGCTCTCGATGTCATCCCCATTGCTCCCGTTACGGCTGTGATGGCGGCTGGCGTGCTGATGGTGGTGTGTGGTTGTTTCCGCAGTGTCGATGCTGCCTACAAGACCATCAACTGGGAGAGCATCATTCTCATTGCTGCCATGATGCCTATGGCCACGGCATTGGAGAAGACGGGAGTCTCCACTCTTGTCAGCCACACGCTTGTAGCCTCACTTGGCACTGTGGGTTCCATGGCATTGCTCTGCGGCATATACTTCACCACATCCCTGCTCACGATGTTTATCAGCAACACCGCAACGGCAGTGCTTATGGCCCCGATAGCAATGAGTGCATCGGCAGAGCTTGGCATCAGTCCGCTGCCCGTGCTCTTTGCCGTCACTCTCGGTGCCAGCATGTGCTTTGCATCTCCTTTCTCCACACCGCCCAACGCCCTCGTGATGCAGGCGGGCAACTATTCCTTCAAGGATTATGTCAAGGTGGGACTGCCGCTGCAGATCATCATGGGCATAGTGATGACCGTAGTCCTGCCGCTGCTGTTTCCTTTCTAAACGGATTGGAACGTGATTCTATTTAGGCAAAGATTTCGGGGAAACCGTGATTTCGGACAACGAAAATTTCGGGGAAACCGTGATTTCGGCACTAAAAAAAAATGGGAAAAGAAGAATTACAATCTGCCGTTACAATCTTCCGCACAACCATATAACCCTATAACCCTATAACCTTATAACCGTAATCAACCTGTTTTTGTTGTTTTCTTCAAACCAAACAACAAAACAACAAAACAACAAGACAACAAGACAACAAGACAACAAAACAACAAGACAACAATAATTTGGTAATTGTGTTTGGTTAGCAGCTGCAAAATTACCAAAAAGGGCTGACTCCGCAAATAGGAATCAGCCCAAATTTTTATTTTTCGAGGCTTGTATGCGTATGCGTGTGAGCATACGCGAGGTTCTGAGTATTAGCGGACAACAATAAATCTATTACTTTTATATTGGCAACCCTGAGAGTCTCGCAGGCCTTGGAGAGGTTGCGGCTGAACTCTTCGTATGTCTCCGCTCCGCTGTCGCACAGGTCTGTGACCGACTTCACGAAGAGTACAGGTTTTCTGAAGAGTGAGCAGACAAAGGCTACTGCTGCTCCCTCCATGTCTTTGAGTTGTCCGCCGTTAGCCTTTATTATCTCAAGGTCGCACGGTTGCATGTCAAGACTGGAGCCTGTGGTCACCTTACCCAGTTTCAGTCCGAGGGCGGAAGCCATCTCCTCCACCTTATTATATACGGGGTAGTTGCCCAGAGCCTGCGTCCCCCACTCGTCATCTCCTGGCACACGGCGGTCATGGAACATCACTGCGTTGCCGAGATATACGTCAGCGATGTCAGCCCCGTCGCTCTTGAAAGCTCCGCACGTGCCGCTGTTGATAATTATGTCAGGATCCAAGTGCTGTATGGCGGAGAGCGTTGCCACTGATGCTGCCTCGCATCCTACGAGGTCGGAGCCGTGCTGTTGTCCGTTGAGGACAATGTGTAATACGGAACTGCCTATTTTCTTTGTGTATAGTTTGCAAGGCAGTGGTGCGAAGAAATCTTTCTGTTCCTCCACTCCGTAATGGTCTATGAATGGATGTGCTTCAGCTTGCATAGCCACAATGTAGCAGATAGTCATTTGGTTGTTTGGTTGTTTAGTTGTTTTGTTGTTTAGTTGTTTTGTTGTTTTGTTGTTTAGTTGTTTTGTTGTTTGTCTGTCTTGTTGTTTAGTTGTTTAGTTGTTTGTATTCGAAAATGAGAAAAGCTATCAACAAAACAACAAGACAACTAAACAACAAGACAATGTTGTCAGTATGCAAAGTTACGGTATTTTTTCTGAACAACCAAACAACTAAACGACTAAACAACAAAGAACAGCCACTGCCAGACACTCTGCCATGAGACAGAGGCGGATGCTGAGGCGCATATCCTGGCAGGTCAGGGGGCGGGGGTTGCCGCCTATGAAAGGCTTGTAGAATGATTGTCCGAAGTAATTGTGCGTGCCTCCGAACTGACAGTCGAGGATAGAGGCGAGGGCTGCCTCGGGCCATCCGCTGTTGGGAGAAGCGTGCCTGCGTGCATTTCTCCAGAGGAAAGCGAGGGAAGAGGGTAGGGAACGGAAGTCCATACGCAGCAGGGCATTGCAGGCCAGGAGCAGGAGGGCTGTGATACGTGCAGGGATATAGTTTGCAATGTCGTCGATATGGGCCGCCCAGCAACCGAAATCCTTATATCTCTCATTGCGATAGCCTATCATGGAGTCGAGCGTATTTATCATCTTGTATGCCATCATGCCGGGAACGCCGAGCAGGGCAAACCAGAAGAGAGGGGCAATGACGCCGTCGGAGAGGTTTTCTGCCAAGGTTTCGAGAGCTGCCGTGCGCACCTCCTGCGGTGAGAGCTGCTGCGTGTCACGTCCCACGATGCGTGCCACCTGTCGCCTACCTTTCTCCAAACTCACCTCAAGGGCTTCGAATACCATGCGCACCTCATGACGCAACGTACGTCCGGCGAGGCAGAAGAACGTCAGGATGGCGAACAATAGCGTGTGACACAATGACAGGGGAAAAGCCAGGGGGAAGTATTCGGGCAGTTCCCACAGGGCGTATGTAAGCCCGAAGACCAAGCCAATGCTTGCGATGGAGAACATAACCCCAAGCAACAGGCGGTGCTTTCCACGGTTGAGGCGATGCTCCCAAAATGCTATCCATCTGCCCATATACACTACGGGATGCGGCATACGGGCGGGATCACCGAGCATCAGGTCAAGAGACCAGCCGATGACGAGGATGAAGAGCGGTGCGTGCAGGGAGAAAAAGTCTATGAAGCTGTCCATTGTCTCAGGCTGTTTATTAGTTCGTCATTTTCCTTCGGTGTCTGTACTGCGATGCGGAAATATGAGTTGTCGAGCCCCTCAAAGCTGGAGGCATCACGTATGAGGATGCCATGTTGCCGGGCAAGGTAATCCTTCAGCATGGCAGCGGTGCCGCAGAGGGTGCGACAAAGGAGAATGTGCGAGTCGGAGGGAAGCACCTCTATGCCGCCAATCTCTGCCAGTCGTGATGCCACTCGCTGTCTTTCTGCCATCAGGGCATGGATGTCGAGGCGGTAATCGTCGATGTGACTAAGGAGATAATGTCCTGCATCTATTGCTACCTGATTGACAGACCATGGCATACGATGTTTCCCTATTCGCTCAAGGAGCATCGGGCAGGCAGTGATATAGCCCAGTCGCAGTCCGGGAATGGCAAAGCCCTTTGTCATGGAATGGAGCATGATGATGTTGGGATAACGGACTGCCTCGGCGGGGGTAATGAGCGGTTGGAGAGTGAAAGGGGAGTAACTGGCATCGATGACATATACCGTGTCACGGTTCTCGCTGATGATGGCAAGCAGGTCGGCCTTGTCTATGGTCAGTCCTGTAGGGTTGTTGGGGTTGCATAGCCATATCATCTCCTCGTTGTCGCCGTCGAGGATGTGGTGATGCAGTAGGCAGGCATCGCGGTATTCCGAAAAGGTGGGTTGCAGTATTGCTGAGGATGCTCCGGCGAATGACTGCGCTATGAGGTAGATAGCCTCTGTCGCCCCGTTTGTCACCATCACTTCTGAGGGTCGCAGGTCGAGCATGGAGGAGAGCCGCGACTCCAATGTCACGGGTGTCGGCTCCGGATAGTTCAGCACGTGGGGCAGTGACTCTGCGAGATGCCTGAAGAGTCCTGTGTGGTCGAAATGATTATAGACGTTGGAACTGAAATTGATGCGTATGCCTTTGTATCTGTGTATGTCGTCACCGTGTCCTGTCAGCATGATAGTATCTGGTAAATTCTGTTGGTATCTACATATTTCCTCACGTGTGCGGCAAGCAGGTCGTACTGTCTTTCGCGGAATGCCTTTGGCGTTTCGCCTGCGTGGTCCTGCGTCTTCGTACAGTAAGGTCGCAGGATGCTGTCGATGACTGGAGCATTGTCGAGGAAGCCGTGGATATATGTTCCGATGCAATTACCCTGCCGCAGTATGCTCTCCTCAGTGCTGCTCACTCCCTGGTGAATCTCATACCCTTCGCATTCCTTTCCGTCAAACGTGAAAGTGACCTGCCTTGTCGTCTTCCCGGCAGTCATGACGGTGTGGATGTCCAGCAGCCCGAGTCCGGGGAGTGAGGCGATTCTTCCCTCTATGCCGTCGGGGTCGCTCACCGTCTGCCCGAGCATCTGGTAGCCTCCGCAGATGCCTATGACGGTCTTTCCCTCTCTGTGGGCACGTATTATGGCTTGTGCCACTCCGCCCAGTCGCAGTTCCTGGAGGTCGTCGAGCGTGGCTTTGGTGCCGGGAAGGATGATGATGTCAGCCTTTGAGATGTCGTCCACGTTGGATGTGTAGAAGAGATTGACCCTCTCGTCGCGCTCAAGAGTGGAGAAATCGGTGAAGTTGCTGATATGTCTTAACAGTATGACGGCGACGTTCACCTTACCCTCGGCGAGCGACTGCCGTTTGCGAGTGAGTTCCACGCTGTCCTCTTCATCAATGAAGATGTCCTTGTACATAGGCACGACACCGAGCACGGGCACTCCGCACACCTCTTCCATCATCTTCCTGCCCTCTTCAAAGAGACGTATGTCGCCCCGGAACTTGTTTATTATGATGCCCTTGATGCGCTTTCTGTCCTCCGGTGTCTGCAACATGATGCTGCCGTAGCATGAGGCAAATACTCCGCCACGGTCGATGTCCGCCACGAGGATGACTTCTGCCCCGGCGTATCTCGCCATCGGCATATTGACAAGGTCGGTGTCGCGGAGGTTTATCTCCGAGATGCTGCCCGCCCCTTCCATCACGATGGGTGAGTAGTTGGCAGCCAGACGGTCGTAGGCGGCATTCACGGCATTGCGCAACTCTTCGCGTCCTTCCCTGCGGAAATAGTCGTATGCTGAGCGGTTGCCGAGCGGTTTGCCGTTGAGCACCACCTGCGTGGTATGCTCTGAATTGGGTTTCAGGAGCAGGGGGTTCATGTCGGTATGGGGATTCAGTCCGCAAGCCTCTGCCTGAACAGCCTGCGCACGCCCTATCTCCAGTCCGTCAGGAGTGGCATAAGAGTTGAGAGCCATATTCTGTGCCTTGAAGGGTGCAGGGCGATAACCGTCCTGAAGGAAGATGCGGCAGAGGGCTGTGGCGAGAATACTCTTGCCTACGTCGCTTCCTGTTCCTGCTAACATTATTGGTTTGAGCATGGTTTCTTTTTTTTGTTGTTTGGTGGTTTTGTTGTTTAGTTGTTTTGTTGTTTGTCTTTGCAATGGAGTCGGGTGGTGCTATCAACCCAACAACTAAACAACTAAACAACTGCCATATACATTACACACTCTGTGATTATAAATGTCGCACCGCAGCAGTCGCCAGTATATCCCCCTATCCGTCGGTGCATATAGGCAAAAAGCATCAGTGCCGCTGCCAATGCTGCGAGGGACGAGAGGACGAACGCCCAGGAGAAGAAGAGGCATAACGGCAATAGTCCGAAGACTGAGCCTGCCAGAAACTCCATGACCGTGGGACGGGCATATACCGCCTGTATCTTTGCCTCCGACTCCTTTCGTGCGTAAGGCAGAAAGATTACGATGGTGGAACTGATGAATTTGCTCATGCAGTCGGCGACGATGAACGTCATCACGCTCCCCGTTGCAGGGATAACCGTCGTGAGGAGGTTCCACATTATTATATAATATAGCACGAGTCCGAGTACGCCGTAGGTGCCGATATGCGAATCCTTCATTATCCGGAGCGTGCTCTCACGTGATGTTCCGCCGCCGAAACCGTCGCAGAAGTCAGCAAAGCCGTCCTCGTGCAGCGCACCGGTAAGCAGTGTCCTGCCAGCAAGGGCAAGGGCTACGCACAGCCCAATGGACAGCCCTACAGTCTGTCCGACGTAATAGATGCCGGCCATCACTCCGCCAGTGACCCATCCAGCCATTGACCATAGCGGCACTACGTGCCTGTAGTGCTCTGCATCCACGTTGCACAGTCGCCACAGGGGCAGTCGTGTGAAGAGCGTCAGCGTGGCTATTATACGCTTAAAAATACTTTGTAATGTTGGCATGAGCGAAGGTATCCATTTCGTTTATCATGTTTACGGCAGACTGAACTATAGGATAAGCACATATAGCCCCGGTGCCCTCACCGAGGCGCAGCCCGAGATGCAGGATCGGTTCTGCCCCCATGGCGTCGAGCATCAGCCTGTGTCCGCCCTCGTCGCCGCAGTGTCCGAAGACGGCATAGTCCATCACGTTGGCATCTATCGCTCTTGCCGCAAGCATACAGGCGGTCATGATAAAGCCATCGACGAGGACAACCATCCGCCTATGTGCCGCCTGAAGCATTCCTCCTATTGCAGCAGCCATCTCGAAGCCGCAGAAATATGCGCACGTTTCCTCTGCATCGCATGGAGAAAGAGAGGTGGTATCATGGAAATGGTCAACGGCACGCTTCAGCACGTCATACTTATGGCGTATGCCCTCGTCAGAGAGTCCGCTGCCCGCACCTACGCATCTGTCGAGTGGGAGGTCGAGAAAGAGGTGCATCAGGATGCTGGAGGGGGAGGTATTGCCTATTCCCATCTCTCCGAAACTGACGACGTTGCATCCCTCGGCATAGCATTCCTCCACCTGCTCTGCTCCTATCGCCAAGGCACGCTGCCATTGCTCCGCTGTCATTGCTGGGCGGTGGAGGAAATTCTCCGTGCCATAGGCTATCTTGCGGTCGATGATTTGTGGGAATGCCTCGCGGTCGAAGTCGTAGTCCACGCCGACATCCACTATCCTCAAGCGGAATCCGTGCTGGCGACAGAACATATTCACGCCCCCTCCTCCACGGGTATAGTTTATCATCTGTTGCCAAGTCACCTCACGGGGAGAGAACGATACCCCCTCACGCTCTATGCCATGGTCGCCTCCGAAGAGGACGTGGCATGGATGATGCAGTGCAGGAGAGGCAGTCTGCTGTATCAAGGCTATCTGCAAGGCAAGGCTTTCCAGTCTTCCGAGCGAGCCTTTCGGCTTGTTGAGATTGTCTATCTTCTCCTGTATCGAAGTCGCAAGACTCTTGTCTGTCGGTGTTATCATTTTATTTTTACGTTTATTCCTGAGACCATAAGTATTACTTCGTCTGCTCTTTCTGCGATGTATTGGTTGAGCCAACCCAAGAAGTCGGTGAAGCGCCGCTGCAGGGCATTGGCACTCGTGCCTCCCATTCCTATCTCGTTGGTCACGAAGATGAAGGTGGCATCCTGCGAGGTGAAGCGGTCAAACTCCTCCTTCATCTCCTCTATGTCGTTCATTCCCTCGGAGAAAAAGTTGGTGAGCCACAGCGTGCAGCAGTCAATGAGGACTGTCCTGCCCGTGACATCATGCCGGCTGAGGTATTTTTCCTCCTCTATGTTGGTCCATTCCGGCCCTCTCCTTGCCCTGTGCGCCCTGACCCTCTCACGGAATTCGTCGTCCCAGATATGGGCAGTGGCGAGATAGACGGGATTCGGAGCAAGCGCCAAAGCCAGTTTCTCGGCGTATGTACTCTTGCCCGAGCGTTGTCCGCCGGTTATCATTATTATCTTTTTCATTCCTTATGGTGGGTTCTATTAATTCGCTTTGTTATATTTTGGATTTATTTTCGAGGACAAATTGTAAGTTGAAGAGGGTTTCTGTCCCCCGATAACGGGGGAACCGAAGGGGGTGTAAAGACCATTGACCGTAGCGGGCTACGTGACCGATGAACCGACGCTCGAAGCAAGAGCAGAACCAAGCTTGCTTGAGTTATGCCTTGCAAGGAGGAGGAAGACCGCAGGTCAAACTTACGATTTGTACCGAAAAGAAACCAAAAGATGACAAAACGTCAAACCTACAGAATTAATATTTTTGACGGTGGGAATTAATAGAACCCACCTTATACCATTCCGTTAGGTGAGCTGTGAGTGTCACTCCACGCTCATTTTCCATCGGAAAAAATCAGCAATATAGTTGGTATCCCATAGAGATTACTGCGATATACCATTGAGATTACTGCAATATACCATTGAGATTACTCCAATATACCGCAGGGAATACTAATCTCAGTCCACCCAGTTCAGTCGCTCTTCGTAGCTGTCGAAAGGCAAATCTTCCGTCACTCCAGCATCTCTCAGAGCCTGAAGCACCATCTCCTGCTCCAACGGAGGGAGGGCAAATGCGCCACGTCGGCGCATGAAATAGCCGTTGCGCCCGAACATACCAATGCAGGCAAAGCGGAAAGTCTCGTACTGAGCGGGGTACATCTTTTCCTGAAATCCTGTAAATCCCCGGGCATAGGTCACGGGTGACGAATTGCGGTAATGGTCACACTTGTCATTTTTCGTACACTTGGTAGGATTTATGATACGCAGTATCTTCTCCGTCTTCAACAGTTCGTTGTACCCTATGTGACGCAGACAAGTATCGGCACACTGGCAATCAGCGTGTACGCATACTGCATATTTGGCATACAGGGTTGTGTATTCTTTCTTGGGCATTGTTGTTTTGTTGTTTGGTTGTTTTGTTGTTTAGTTGTTTTGTTGATAGTATTCGACTCCATTGCAAGGACAAGCAACCAAACAACTAAACAACCAAACAACCAAACAACAATAATTCACTTCCTCCTCCAGACCACGTCCTCGACGGAGCAGTCATGATTGAGTTTGCGTGCAAGGACGAAGAAATAGTCGCTCAAGCGGTTGATGTAAGCAGTGACTTTGGCATCCACCGTGACACCTGTCTCCGAAAGACGCAGCACGGCACGCTCTGCACGACGGCAGACAGTGCGGCAGACATGGGCGTAAGCAGAACCTCTTGCGCCGCCCGGCAGGATAAACAGCCGCAATGGTGGAAGCACAGCCTGCAGACGGTCAATTTCTTTCTCTACATTGGCTATCATCTCATCAGTAACGATATTGCCCTGCCGCACCTCCTTCTCGCTGTTGTCCGTAGCGAGATAGCCTCCCACGACAAAGAGATTACCCTGCACGTCGGTCAGAAACTCCACGTCGGAGGCATCACCGCAATATGTAATCAGCACACCGACATGCGAGTTCAGCTCGTCCATCGTGCCGTAACTCTCCAACCGTTCGCAGCACTTACTCACGCGCTGCCCGCCTACAAGAGAGGTCATTCCCTCATCTCCGGTCTTTGTGTATATTTTCATAGTTGTCTTTGGATTTTTTCCTATCAAGTGATAAGGAAACTTAAAGAAGTATTACCATATATTTATATATACTTCAGGAACGGAGTAATATAGTCTTCTCTCATTCTTTCACATCTTTGCTCTGCACTCTTAACGAAACATTTCAGATACTGCCGAGTCCATTGCTCTCTCGACAGAGTCCATGATTGGTCAAGGTCACAAACATGAAACTGAATCTGCATACCTGCTGCCCAGTTAATGTAAAGAGTTTCAGGATTTGCCTTAAAAAGGTTTCTATGATGAGCACCTACACTCTTCAGCTGTCCATTGTCTTCAATCCAGTCAATTTCTACATAATCAATGTCTATGTTGTCATATTCCTCATTGTCAATCATCAAAGCACACATCCGAGCAAGTTTGTATGCAGAAATGATATTTGGAGGCATTGCATCTTTACTTTTATTTCGAGTCTTGACATCAATAATGTCATATATTCCATCTTCGTAATATAAAATATCGGCAGTATCATTCTGCTTTTCTTCAAATATGTTTGTCGGACTCCATTCCCTTGTCGCCTTATCCCCCCGGCTAATCAAAAAAAGTGCCGTTGGAGAATTGAACAAAGCATACCTTTGCTCTAAAGTGATGTGTTTCGGATGACGCAGATAAATATCATTGAGATATTCATACTGCTTAAAAATCTTGTCTGGATATTCTGCTTTCAGATAATGATAAACACATTTTTCAAAAGGCTCACCCGCTGCATGTCCTGACAATGTGCCGGCATCCGCTTTGTTTGGTCTCTCCACTGTCTGGTTTTTCATTTCTGAAACCAATTGGTCAAAATCTATCTTGCTCATTGGAACAATTTGTTAAATGAATTATTGATATTATCTATATGAATTGAAGAACTATCCATAAGATACTGTTTTACTTCATTTGTAATATCATCATGCAATTTCACTTCTGTTGAAACCTGCCAGTTGATTGGTCTGTAAGGGATGCTGGCGATAGGGGCTTCCGAGAATTCTACTATTGCACCTTTTACTATGCCGTTAAATGCCAACCATTCAAATACTCTCTTGTTGTTAAGATACGCAAGAATATATTCTAATGACTCTTTACATGACTCTTTCCTGAAAATAGCAGTGACATCCTGAGTGGGATAAACTCCCTCAGGTGCATAACAGAACCTGAAATAGTTCTTGTTTGAAATTCTTTCTTTACATGGAATAAAAATGCGTGGGGCTTTTCTCTCAAACAGTTTTTGGTTGCGAGGAAATACAAATTCCCAATATGGTATCACCCTATTATAACTATATCGTCCCTCAAGTTTCTCTATATAAGGTGAGAAGTGCGTGACGAAATGAGGATATTTTTCTGAAAACTCCTCATTACTGATGTCTTCCTGAATAAAGATATATTTTGTACTTGAAGTATTTTTGTACGCATTCAAGTCCTTGGCTTTCAAGACGTCAATTAAAACAGTCTTTTCAGACTTGTTTAAGTTGATGGTGTCTTTTATTTGAAATGCAGTGTCAAGACCTGAGACCATGCCGTTACCAATATCGCAGTATTCACCAATACGATGAAAATCAAAATCAAACAGTTGATTTGCTTTTTTACAACCTTTTTCAAAACGTTTCAACTCGTCCTGCACGGATTCTGTTGCCAAAATCCATCTGTTATTGACTTGGAATTGCGGTATTTCCTCGTAATCAAAGCAACTTCTCGATTCCAGCTCCTCTTTTGTAGGCACTACCCTCTCTTTATTGTACCTATACAGGTTAATAGTTGCCTTGCGATTCGTGGATTTTACAAATTTGAATATTATAAATGAAGCCGTAACTTTCTCAAACAAAGGAGTCTCCTTGAAATGATATATTTCCTCAATATAGCCATGTGAACACATATAGTTTCTCAAGGAAACGGAATGCGTAGTATTCATCCAATACTCAGTACAAATGAAAATAAGCTCTCCATTTTCCGTTAGGTGTTCAATGCTTTTAAGAATGAAAATGAAGAGATAGTCACATAGACTGTTAAAATACTTGTTCCACAAAGCATTTGACTCCAATTCCGCTCTTAGTTCAGGCTCTATATTCTTCCATCTGATATAAGGGGGGTTGCCAATTACAACATCATATTGTTCTGAGACTGGAACGGACAAGAAACTGGCGAACCTTATAAAATCATATTTAGCCCCTAATGTCTTGTCAATCTCGTATGCTGCGATGTTTTCAAATTTCTGTTCTACAAGCTTGTCAAGAAACACACCCTTTCCGCAAGAAGGCTCCAACACCCTGCTTTGTTTGGAGTGCGAAATGAGTGTAACCATAAAGTCAGCAATGACACCAATGGTAAAATATTGTCCATATTTATTTTTTTCTGCCATACAAATAATTGTAACTTCCTATGGATTGTACCTAAAGGAGAATACCGGCATCCTGCATTGTGACTTGTATTCAACCTGCTTGTGGATATAAGAACCGATACCTTTTTATCATTTCCGATGCAAAAGTACTATTTTTTTCTGAAAAAAACATTTTTCGATGCAATGTTTCTACAACAATCTGCGTATATAAAGATAGAAAACAAACAGAGAATGGCAGAAACAGTGACACACCTCATTGAGGGACTGAAGCAACAAAGTCCCAAAGCGCAGCAGGAGGCTCTTGAACTATACGGCAGAAACGTATGGGTTCAGGTGGTGAGGATAGTGTCATGCACGGAGGATGCAGAGGAGGTCTATCAGGATGTCTTTGTCAAAGCCTTCAATAATATAAATAGGTATGACGGAGAGAAAGCCTCGTTAAAGACCTGGCTCCTGCGAATAGCCTACAACGAGGCTGTCTCCTTCCTACGCAGCAGGAAAGCAACGATAATCAGTCTTGACGACTACGGGAACCACACCGACAACATATCCGAGGAAGAAGCGGAGAAAATCATAGGCAGACCCGACAACGAGAGTATCCTGACACTGCGCTCTGCCATCCAACACCTGACACTGGAAGAACAAGCCCTCATCACTATGTTCTACTATGACGGACTCAGCCTGAACGACATAGCATTCGTCACAAAGTCAACCCCCTCAACCGTCGGTTCCAGACTAAGCCGTACAAGAAAGAAACTCTGCACGATAATAAAAAGAATACAGTCATGAAAAAAGAATACAACACAAGGAACACCCTCCATGAGGCAATAAGGCAGGAAGAGGCTGTGCGCCCTCCGATGCCGGCAGACCTTAACGCAAGACTGATGCAGCGTATGCAGAAAGAAGCGATAAGGAAGCAGGGAGGGAAACGTCTCCGCAGACTCCTGCCGTGGATAGCAGCGGCTTGTGCAGCGGCTTGCCTCATCATCCTAATTGCGATTCCTGACAATAGTGCGACGGACGATGCACTCATGGCAAACAAGACGACGGAGAAGAAACTGGAGAAAATGGCGGAGGTAACAGGAAAAGCTATGCCCAAACCATTACTCACTGCCGTCACCACACCCGAACCAAAGCAGAAAGAGAAAAAAAGGACAGCGGAAAAGCCTTGCCAGTCAGCAACGGTCGGCAAGAACATGACAGACGGAATGGAAACGATGAAAGAGATACAGCCGCAGGACATCCCCACTACCGAATGCCCGAAGGATGCAGAGTGCGACCTGACAGCAGCCGCAGACGCCCCTGCAAAACCTGCCGTCTCATCTAAACCGAGAATACTCTCAGAACGGGACATTCCCATCACACGACCGGAAAACCTGAAATATACGAAGGAGGAATTAGCCCTCATGAAGAAACAGGCAAACGAGGCTTACCTGAAATGGATGGAACTGGAACTCGAAATTGCGAAATATAACATGGAACAAACAGCAAACAACAACAGATAGTCATGAAAAGAATCCTTACAATGGTTGTCATTGCCATCATGGCAGTCACAGCAGGAAATGCACAGTCATCTTCCAAACGTCAGGCTAACAAGCCTGTCAATGTCATCAGAATATTTGATGAAATCATCAACCTATTCGCAGTAACTAACGGGGAATCGTACACGATGAAGAAACATCCCGACACGAATATCATCGAGTCGAGCGAGCGCATCACCAATTTCTCTATTAACGGTCTGCATAAGTACGACATGAACATCGTCCGCATGGCATTTCGGGATGACGAGCCAGTGTGTTACCAGAACTCGCACATACAGCCCGGAGCCAAAGAGCACATTCGTCTCACGGTAGTTTCAGAAAACGACAAATCCGCAAAGTCTGTCCCTATCAGAAGAAACAATAATGAGGAGATGCTGATGATGTGCTGCAAGAATGCCGAGAACCCGCAGTTGAGGGATGCCTATGCCATAGTATGGGAGCAGCAGGGGGATAAAATCAACGGCACCATCTTCCAGATTACATCCCTGCGCCCCGACCTTTTCGGAAACATGAGAGAGGCTTCACGCAACACGTTCAGGATAGAGGGACGCGTGGATGAGAACATCAAGGACTCGCTGTACAACATTTATATCGCAGACACCTACGAGGAACTGAAACGTGTGGCGGATGACGACTATGTGGCATGCGTGCCCGTCGTCAACAAGAGATTTGAATACAGCGTAGAACTGGACAAGCCCAAGGTGGGTCGCCTGCGCTGCATATTCCCTGACGGCTCTCTCTGCTCGGCATGGATAGACCTCGACTTTGTGCCTGGCGAGACTTATCACATCACGGTACACAACGGATACTATAGCGACGACCTTGACTATGAGAGACGTGTGGGACGTAACTCCGGGAAAAGTCTCATAACTCCTTTCCACAATGAAATCCCCGATACGATTCTTTCTCCAGAAAGAAAAGGTCCTTCCCTCATTTGGTTTGAAAGTATCCCTGCTGCGGAGAAGGCAAAAATGGATATACTGTCGGAACAGGTTAATAAAAGCCATGATATTATCGAACGGTATAAGAATAGAATAGGCGAGATTATGAAGACAGGACAAATTGGTACAGCAGATACAAAAAGGAAAGAAGCTGACAAATATTTCTTGCTGATATATAATCTGTACAGCAATCAGGACAAGACCATACAGAAATTCATGAAGTTCCTGACAGACACTAACTGCCCCTCTCAGGACCGATTCAAATTTATCACAGATTATGTACAATACCTTAACGGGGAGGCAAAACAAATAAACGAATTCAATATAAGCGTGCCCTCTCTCAAGAATTCAAGAAAATGCGGCAAGCTGCTCACGAAGCTATCAGAGGAATACCTCAAAACGGCAAGTCAATTGAAGTAGATTTTTTTTCGGTTAGTAGATTTTTTTTCGGTTTTAACCCAAATCGGTCATTAGAAAAAACTTCTTGTCATTTTCTAATGAAAGATTTGGGTTTTCACCTTTTCTCTAAAGAAATGCGATTTCTTTATCCTGACTGGCTTATAATTCGGGATTTTTATGTAAATTTGCCATGTCTGTCGGGTTTGATACATGTTTTTATTCGCAACACTAAGACAGGTAATATCTCCGACATGACAAAATCCTGAGCAACTTTTTGTTGCCCAGGTGCTTAAAAAAGAAAAATTTATAATAGTGTTGCGGAATTAAGGATTTATAAAAATGAAAACAATTGCAACTGCATTATTGACATTGCTTGTCTCACTGCAAATGGTGGCAGGTAAGGTAATCAAGATTCAAGACATTGAATACGATCCGTCAT
>CALZJQ010000028.1 GCA_945787895.1 uncultured Prevotella sp.
TGGTTGTTTAGTTGTTTGGTTGTTTAGTTGTTTGGTTGTTTAGTTGTTTGGTTGTCTTGTTGTTTGGTTGTTTGCCATCAGAGTCATTTGCGTCACACCCAACCAAACAACCAAACAACTAAACAACTAAACAACCAAACAAAGCTTCCCGTCTGCCTGCTCCACTCTGGCGGTACCTCCATGCTTCAGGGCACCGAAGAGGATTTCGCGCATGAAGAGTGGCGTAAGATAGAGATTTATCTTGCGTTCCATCTGTCGTGCTCCTAACTTTTGGTCATAGCCCTCTTGCAGGAGGAAATCGAAAGCGGAGGGTGACAATTCCATCGTTACGCTCTTTGCCGCAAGTCGTGATGACAACTGGTTGAGTTTTTTCTTGAGTATAAGGGAAGCCATTTCTCTGCTCAGGTCGTTGAAGACTACGGTGTCAGAGAGCCGAGCAAGGAACTCTGGCTTGAAAGTCTTCTTTACGGTAGTGAGCATGGCATTGCCTGAAGATGTTGTAGCACCGAAGCCTACTTGTGCCTGATGTGCAAACTGTGCGCCAGCATTGCTTGTCATGACGAGGATGACATGCGAGAAATCAGCTTTTATTCCCTTACTGTCGGTCAGGCGGGCATAGTCCATTACTTGCAGGAGAATATTATATATGTCGGAATGTGCTTTTTCTATCTCGTCGAGCAGCAGAACGCAATGCGGGGTCTTGCGTATTGCATCGGTGAGCAGTCCGCCTTCTTCGTATCCGACATATCCTGCTGGTGAGCCGATTAACTTTGCTACTGTATGTTTTTCTGCATATTCACTCATGTCGAAACGTACCAGTTCTATGCCCAATTCTTTGGCAAGGACGCGGCATACCTCTGTCTTTCCGACTCCTGTAGGTCCGACGAAGAGTAGCGAGGCTATGGGTTTGCCTTCGTCGAGCAGTCCAGCCTTCCCCATCTGCACTGCTTCCACGATATGCTTGACAGCGTCGTCCTGTCCGAATATCTGGTTTGTGATACGCTCTTGTAGGGTTTCGAGGTTGGCATCTGTGTTATCAGACAGCATGGAGGGCGAAATCTTGCATACGCTTGCCAATACTTCGTCTATGATATCTTTTGACACTTCGAAATGTTCGTCGTCGATTTCTTCTATTTCTTTATACAATTCAGTTTTTGCCCCGGCTTCATCAATGAGGTCGATAGCCTTGTCAGGGAGGAAACGATCTCCGATATATCTGACGCTTGCCTCTACTGCGTATTTGATTATTTCATCAGAGTATTTTACCCCGTGGTACATTTCGTATCTTTCTCTCAACGTTTCAAGGATACAGATGGTATCGAGAACCGATGGTTCGGGGACGTCTATCTGCTGAAAGTGTCTGACGAGACTGTTGTTCTTGGCAAAATATCTGTTGTATTCCTTGTAGGTGGTTGCTCCAATAAAGCGTATTGTGCCAGATTCGAGGTATGGCTTTATCATGTTTGCGGCATCCAAGGCTTCTCCATTGCTACCAGCACCCACGAGGGTGTGGATTTCGTCAATGAAAAGAATGACGTTTCTTTCGGCTTCTGCTCCTTTCATTATTGTGTTGATGCGCTTCTCGAAATCTCCCCTGTAATGTGTGCCAGCCAATAAGAAACCCATATTCAGGAGGTAAACATTCGCTGACCTCAGTCGCATAGGTACTTCCTCGTCGTTTATTCTCAAGGCAAGTTCATAGACGAGAGCCGTCTTACCTACTCCTGGTTCTCCTACTAACAGGAGATTGTTCTTGTCCATACGACAGAGCACTTCCAACATACGTTGCAGTTCATTCTCTCTTCCTACCAGAGGGTTGTGACGATGTACGATGTTGTTGAGGCAGGTACAGAGAGAGTGCCATTCCTTTATTGAAGTATTCTGTTCTTTCTTTTCTTCTCGCTCCTCCGATTGTGAGTTGGTATCTTGAGAGTATGTATCCTGCATTTCTGCTCCTTCTCCCCTTAATTTTTTCTCCCACTCTTCTAAATAATCCGACTCTGAGAAAAGACAATGCATGGGCAGTTCCTCACCATTGTAGAGTGCAATGATGGACGACATCAGTTCTGCCTGGTCTTCGGTGAAGAGTTTTGTCAGAATCAATTGCGCATAAGAATCCTCAAGCATCAAGATAGACTGCAACAAGTGTGGAGCTTCGATTTTCGACTTACCTGCTGCCAACGCCATCAATTCTGAGTTTGCCAACACCTCAACAAGTTGTTCGGAGAGAATGATATCATAGTCTCCCACCTCCTCTGCTACGGTATCTACCGTATTAAAGGCATGAATTAGGTGTTCTTCCAAATCTACATCATCTACCATATAGCTTTCGAGCAACGCATTTCCTTCCTTTTGTTTGAAGAAGCCTGCGAGTATCATTTCTGGTGTGAGAAACTCTTTCCGGGCTTGTGTGGCATACTCTATTGCTGATTTGAAGAAAGCTTCTGTTTTTTCGGTTCTGTCAAGCATGTTTTTTTAGTCGTTTAGTTGTTCTGTCGTTTAGTTGTTTAGTTGTTAGTATTCTGCTCATTTGCCAAGTCAAACAACCATACAATAACCAGGTACTACAATCTTGTCATTTCCCTTTCGCAGGTTACTTTGAAAGGAAATCCCTCTTGTCGTGCCATTAATATGGCTTTTTTACATTTGCTCTCAGCCATGTCGCGAGTATATTTTCCTACGACAGCCTCTCCTTGCTTGTGGACTGTAAGCATTAATGCCTCTGCCTCAAAGTCTTTCTTGGAGAATACGGTTTTGAGTACTCTGACTACAAACTCCATTGTAGTAAAGTCATCGTTGTGCATTATGACAACGAAATAATCTGGTATATCAAAACGTATGTTAGTGCTTTGTTTTACATCTTGCTTAGTCTGTCCCATTATTTCCTCTTTCTTTATACACATACCAATATTCGTTTCGCCTGCCAGAAATAAGGACGAAACGAGATGAAAAATACAAAAAAAATATAATTCAGAATGCAAAGGTATGGAAAAGTTTTTTATTTTTATTACCTTTGTGACGTTTTTTTATGAAAAAGAAAATTATTCTCTTTATCAGCCTCTTTCAAATGCAGAGATTTCTATTCACTATATTATTTCTACTATCCCTTGTGGCTTCATACGCCATCATTGACTTTACTCCTCTCGAACAGCAACAGATAAGCATAGAGACACCGGGACTGTTCTCTCATTCGCCCGTATTTCAGGTGGATTTCTCTCAATACAAGAGTGAAGAATACTCCTTTCCTCTTCCTGTAGGCAGGGTGGAGAATGTTACATCCTCTGACATGGAGATAGAGACAAGCAGGGGTGATGCTGTAAAGGCTATGTTTTCGGGAACTGTTCGTCTCTCGCGTAACCATGCCTCGTTCGGTCATGTCATCGTGGTGCGTCACGATAATGGTCTTGAGACGGTCTATGGGCATAATGCCCAGAACCTTGTGAACGTGGGCGACAAGGTGAAAGCAGGTCAGACTATTGCCATTGTCGGCGGTACTGGCAACAGGGTTTATTGTCTTTTCAGCATCATGGTGAATGGAAGGAAAATCAACCCTGAGACTATTGTCGAGCCAAGGGGACACGCTCTCCGCCGTCAGACGGTGACGTTCAAGAAGACAGAGCATGGCATAGAGGTAAAGACTTCGCGCAAGAAACCTGAGAACAACGAGCCGAAAGGGATGAGTATGGACACCAACAATCCTTTTGGCGACAAGGCTGTATATCGTCTTGACCTTACTGCAATAAAGTCATTCCATTATCCTCTCGACGATTCTCATGTCATCAGTGGGTATGGAGGCAAGCGAAGACATTCAGGAGTAGATATCAAGAATGCTCCTAACAAGGAGATATATGCCGTCTTTGACGGTCTCGTAGTGCAGTCGGGAACGTTCTCGGGATATGGAAAATGTATCACGCTGCGCCATGCTAACGGATTGGAGACGCGCTATTCTCACAATAGCAAGAACTATGTCAGCGTGGGGGAAAAAGTAAAGGCGGGTGATGTGATAGGACTGACGGGACGTACAGGACGTGCCACTACGGAGCATCTGCATTTCGAGACACGCATTAATGGCAGGGCTTTCAATCCCGACTATGTCCTTGACCATGCTAATCGCTGTCTCCAGAAATGTACTCTTCAGTTCAAGAAGAATGGGGGAGTGACCAGATTGAAATAGTGACCTCGGGAACGAGGGGAGAGAAAGGAGATAGTAGGAGAGCGAAAGAGGAGAGCGGAAGACGAAAAAAAAATATAATAAACCTAAATCCACAAGAAATCATGTTAAGCAAAAACAGAATAATTCTCATCATCACCATCGCCTTATGCGTCATTGGCGCATCTGCAAAGGAGGTGGTGTTCAGCAAGAAACACGGCATAATCTCTAACTCATTCTTCCTTACCATGTCGGTTGAGGGAGGGACATTGGGAGAAGACGAGTGTATCAGATACTCACGTCTCGGTGATGTCCCCGTTTCTACATCCACTACTTACACCGGGAAGATAAGAATTGACAAGACAACCGTGATAAGAGCTGCCGTGTTCAAAGGAGAGGAAATGATTTCTGGTGTGACGACGGCTACGTTTATTATCCCCTCCAAAACTATAAATCAAAGCAATACGCCGAGTGGATATCCGTCAGAATGGGGCCCCTACGCATCCATTAAGGGCACGGCAAAGGCTGACTATGAGATGGATCCGGAGATGACGGGCGACGATAACCTCAGAAGTAAGATAATAGAGGGACTTTCTGCCATACCAACTTTGTCCATAGTGACCGACAAGGACAATTTCTTCAGTAAGGAAATGGATGAAGAGAAAGGCGGAATATACATCTACACAGGAGCGCCAGTAGGGCAAGGAGAGGGCAGAGACTGGGAACGTCCTATCTCCATGGAACTCTTCGGAGGCAGTTATGGGCATGATATCACCATCGACTGCGGAATAAAGATGCACGGAGGTCACAGTCGATTGGCAGAGAAGAACCCTAAGCATTCTCTGCGGCTGATGTTTAAGAGCAAGTATGGACCGAGCAAACTGAAGTATAATGTGTTTCCCGAAGGAGGACCTTCTAAGTTTGACAAACTCGTTTTGCGTTGTGGTTTCGGCAACTCATGGCAGCATTGGAGTGACGACAATAGGATAAGAGCGCAATATTCGCGAGATATGTGGGCAAGAAATATACAGCGACTGATGGGACAACCCTGCTCTCGCGGACTCTATGTCCATGTCTATATCAATGGTCTGTATTGGGGAATGTACAACATTGCAGAACGTGTAGATGATTATTATTGCAGCAGCAACTTCGGCGGAGAAAAGTCTGACTATGACGTTATCAAGGTGGAGGAATATGGTGGTGCATGGATAGAGGCCAGTGATGGAACCATAGACAAATGGAATGAGATGGTAGCACTGACGCGCGAGGTGCCCAAAGACTTTGCAAAATACCGCCAGCTCATTGGTGTTGATAAAGACGGACAGACAATAGAGGATGCAGAAGTGCTCCTCGATGTGGACAACTTTATCGACTATATGCTCATAAACCAATATGGAGGTAATACGGACTGGGATTATCATAATTGGCTCGCTGTGCGCAATAGGGTGAAAGGAACTACTGGTTTCCGTTTCATCTGTTGGGACACGGAGATGATTTTTCATGGAGCAGGCGACAATGTTCTCGGTACATACAATAGTAGTTCCCCCACAGAAATCCTGCGCAACCTTATGACTACTCAGGCCTTCCGTCACAGATACATGGACAGAGCATATAAACATCTGGTAATGGAGGGAGGACTTCTTACGGCAAAGAGGGTAGAAGAGGTGTGGGACAGCCTTTATCACATTATCCAATATCCTCTATATGACGAGGCTGCAAGATGGGGAGACTATCGCCGTGACGTGCATCCATATACCTCTGGAGGCAAACTCAACACAGTAGATGGTCGGTTTATGACTGAGCGCAACCGTCTGAAGACTTCGTATTTCCCATACCGTACCGATAACTTAATACAGCAATTGAAGGATAAAGGGTGGTATTCTGCGGTGGAAGTACCAAGGATATATATCAATGGGGAAGAGTCGAATGTAACAGATACAATCTCTGTCAATGACAAAATTACGTTAGTAGCAAGCAAGACAGTCTATTATACTCTCGATGGCACAGCTCCCGTATCTTGGTTTGCTGACGAAAAAGGGAGACTTTGCACTACTATTAAAAAGTCATCGGGCAGGAATATTCTGGAAGAATATGACGGTAGCAAAGGCGAAAGAGTCACGCTCCGTGCCATAACCAAGGGAGATGACGATTGGAGTCCTGCCATAGAGCGCACATTTGTCATCAGGGAACTCGTCACAACCGACATTGTCAATATCATAGATGAAAATTATTCCCAAGGAACCAAAAACAAAGACTCACAATCAGAAAAGTGCTATACCATCAATGGTCATCGTATTCCTGAAAGTGCTGCAAAATCCTCGGGAATATACGTCAAGGGTGGAAAGAAGATGCTGAAGAGAAAATAAAACCCACAAACAAAGAAAACATAACCCACAACCAAAACCAAAAACAACCAATCATGTCCCACAAACTTTCATTATTCCTAACAATGTTTTTTGTCATCACCCTATTCGCATGCGGTAAGGATGACTCAGAGAACAAAGGAAACGATGTGCTGCAGGATTTCCAGGTATCACTGTCAGAGATGAAATTTGAAGCCCGGGGGGGAGAGGTCACTTTCTACGTAGAAGGAGGAACGCCCGAGGTGAATTGTGATGCAGCATGGATAAAGGTGGTGCAACTGTATGCTTTACAGGAAAAATCTGCCTATCGTATCGAATGCAGAGAGAATGATACAGAGGAAGAACGCACAGCGAAGATTTCTCTCAGTCTCTATGGTCAGATAAAGAGCATCGCTGTAGCTCAGTCAGCCCCTGCATCAACGCCTGTCGAAGACCCTGATTTCCCCACTGCTTCTGATATAGCATCCAAGATGTATCCTGGATGGAATCTTGGCAATACGCTCGAAGCGACAAGCAGTGATTATCTCTTTACCAACAAAGGAGGACTTGCCACCGAGACCTCTTGGCAACCTACAAAGACTACGCAAAAGGTTATAGATGCCGTGAGGGATGCCGGTTTCAAATCAGTGCGCATCCCGGTAGCGTGGATTGCAGGACACATCGTTTCCGGGACGCAGACCACCCCGAAGATTGATGCTGCATGGATAAAGCGTGTCAAGGAGGTAGTAGATTACTGCATCAACGATGGTCTCTATGTCATTGTTAATGACCATTGGGATGGAGGATGGATAGAAGAACTGGGATTTAGCCGCAGCACCAGTTACTACTCCGCCATAGATGACAAATATGCCACGGAGAAAGCTGAAACATTAAAGTTTCTATGGACACAGATAGCAGAGGCTTTCAAGGATTACGATGAACATCTCCTTTTCGCAGGACTCAACGAGCCCTTTCAGAACTACTCCCTCTTCAACGATAAACACAAGGTGCTGACACCATATCTTGAAAAATACAACAAAGCATTCGTTGAGGCTGTGCGTGCTACCGGAGGTAATAATTCACAGCGGATACTTGTCGTGCAGGGACCGAGTACCAACATTGACTCTTCTGTTAGTTATATGAAAGCATCATCATTGCCGGAAAGTGCCGGAAGGCTGATGGTGGAAGTGCATTATTATGACCCGGGACAGTTCTGTGGGACATGGGATGCTTCCGGTGACAAAGCTTTCTATTTCTGGGGAGCAACCAACCACTCTTCTTCCCATAATGCAACATACGGCGAAGAGAGTTACCTCAGGCAGCAGTTCGAAAAACTCAGAAGTGAATACACCTCCAAGGGTTATCCTGTCATCATAGGAGAATATGCAGCCAACCAGCGTACTATTACCACCGACCAATCCAAGCATAATTCCTCAATCTATCTCTTCTATCGGTTAGTCAATGAGTATGCAGTCTCCAACGGAATCATACCATTCGCATGGGATACCAACTACCCTGCCGGACTCAATAAGGAGAGTGGCTCTTCCACTATCATCGACCGTGCCAATGCGACAGTCGTTGGTACTTATGCAATGGAGGGCATCAGGAAGGGATGCAGTTCCAATAAGTAGGAAGTGCCGCAGCTTGTTATCGTTGCCTTTGGCGTTGTGCGCCAATGATTGTTTTGTCCTATTGCCTGCATAGAATATTGGTGTATGTAACATGCTGGAAATCAACACAAAACAAAAAGCGTTGATATTACATTGCAAAAGCTAAGCTTTTACCTTGTAATATCAACGCTTTTACCTTGTAATATCAATGCTTTCGTTGTGTAATATCATTGATATTCATTTTGTCCTATCTGACAGTTGCCTGACGAGAGTTCCTCTCTCCCTAATCAGATGCTCATTCATTGCCGTATTCATCCCATGCCTTGATAGCGAGATCATCCAAGGTCATCGTGGTGAAAGCGTGGATGAAAGCGGCTGCAAGGCGGGCGTTGGTCAGTAGTGGGACGTTGAAGTCGATGGCTGCACGACGTATCTTGTAGCCATTGGAAAGTTCGTGTGAGGTGAGATTCTTTGGGATATTGACTACCATGTCTATCTCCTTGTTGCGTATCATGTCGAGAGCCTGTGGCTGCTGGTCATCAGATGGCCAGAACACTTGACGGCATGGCACACCGTTGTCCGAGAGATAGTTGTAACTGCCCGCCGTGGCATATAGTTGATAGCCTTTCTCAGCCAGTTTGCGACAAGGCTCCAGAAGCGATGCCTTTTGGTGGGCATCACCTGAAGAGATGAGTATAGACCTCTCGGGTATGCGTAATCCTACGGAGAGCATTGACTTGAGGATTGCGCAGTCGGTATCGTCTCCGAGGCAGCCTACCTCTCCTGTAGAACTCATATCGACACCAAGTACGGGGTCTGCCTTTTGAAGACGGCTGAAAGAGAACTGCGAAGCCTTGATGCCTACGTAGTCAAGGTCGAACTCCGTCTTCGTAGGACGCTCGTATGGTACTCCCATCATAATCTTGGAGGCGAGTTCGATAAGGTTTAGTTTGAGCACCTTGCTGACAAACGGGAAAGAACGTGAGGCACGGAGGTTGCACTCTATGACCATGATGTCGTTGTCGCGTGCCATGAACTGAATGTTGAAAGGACCCGAGATATGCAGTTCGGCGGCAATCTTCTTAGCCACTTTCTTGATACGACGCATGGTCTCGTAGTATAGTTTCTGAGGAGGAAACTGTATGGTAGCGTCGCCGGAGTGTACACCGGCATACTCTACGTGCTCGGAAATGGCGTATGCAATAATCTCGCCCTTGTCTGCCACGGCATCCATCTCTATCTCTTTTGCACCCTCTATGAAGCGTGATATGACGACAGGGTGCTTCTTGCTCACGTTGGCTGCCATCTGCAGGAAGCGTACCAGTTCGTCGTGGTTGGAGCATACGTTCATTGCAGCACCGGAAAGGACGTATGACGGACGTACGAGAACAGGGAATCCTACTTGCGCTATGAACTCGTTGACGTCGTCCATGTTGGTCAGTTCCTTCCATGCCGGCTGCACTACGCCGATGCGGTCGCACATAGAAGAGAACTTCTGGCGGTCTTCCGCATTGTCTATATATTGCGCCTGTGTGCCGAGGATAGGCACTTTCTGTTCGTCGAGGCGCATGGCGAGGTTGTTAGGTATCTGTCCTCCTACGGAAAGTATAACGCCATGAGGCACTTCCAGTTCGATTATGTCCATGACACGCTCGAAGGTCAGTTCGTCGAAATAGAGGCGGTCACACATATCATAGTCCGTGGAGACAGTCTCTGGGTTGTAGTTTATCATGACGCTCTGATAACCCTCCTTGCGTGCTGTCTGCAAGGCGTTGACCGAGCACCAGTCAAATTCCACGGAGGAACCGATGCGGTAGGCACCAGAACCAAGCACTATGACAGCATTCTTGCGGTCGAGAGCGATGTCGTGGGCTATTCCGCTGTATGTCAGATACAGGTAATTGGTCTGTGCGGGGAACTCTCCTGCGAGGGTGTCAATCTGCTTTATTACGGGTAGGATGCCCAGTTCCTTTCGGCGCTGGCGTACGAGAAGACTCTCCTCTCCGTCTTTCATCACGGCGCGTGCTATCTGGAAGTCGCTGAATCCCTTGCGTTTTGCTTCAAGAATAAGGTCGGCAGGCACGGCGTTGATGTTGTCATATCTCATCAGTTCGCCGTCGGTGCGTACGATACCCATGAGTTTCTGCAGGAACCATTTGTCTATCTTCGTAAGGTCGTGTATCTGCTCAACGCTGTAACCGGCTTTCATAGCCTTTGATATGACGAAGATACGCTTGTCGGTAGGCTCACGGAGAGCCTTGTCAATGTCTTCCACTTGCAGCACTTTGTTCTGCACGAAGCCGTGCATGCCTTGTCCTATCATGCGGAGACCCTTCTGGATAGCCTCCTCAAAGGTGCGTCCGATAGCCATTACTTCGCCCACGGACTTCATGCTTGAGCCTAATTCGCGATCTACACCCTGGAATTTTCCGAGGTCCCAACGTGGTATCTTGCATACCACATAGTCGAGTGCAGGTTCAAAGAATGCTGAGGTTGTCTTGGTGACGGAGTTCTTCAGTTCGAAGAGCCCGTAGCCAAGCCCGAGCTTTGCCGCAACGAAGGCGAGGGGATAGCCTGTAGCTTTTGATGCGAGAGCGGAGGACCGTGACAGGCGTGCATTGACTTCGATGACCCTATAATCTTCGGAGAATGGGTCATAGGCATACTGCACGTTGCATTCGCCCACGATTCCGATGTGGCGTATTATCTTGATTGAGAGCTCACGCAGTTTATGATAATCACGGTTGGACAGCGTCTGTGACGGAGCTACGACGATACTCTCTCCCGTATGTATGCCGAGGGGGTCGAAGTTCTCCATGTTGCAGACCGTGATACAGTTGTCATAACGGTCACGCACCACCTCATATTCCACCTCTTTCCATCCCTTCAGACTCTTCTCCACAAGAATCTGGGGAGAGAACGACAGTGCCTTGTTGCCCGTTACGACAAGCTCTTGCTCACTGTCGCAGAAGCCAGACCCCAGTCCTCCCAGTGCGTATGCCGCACGTATGATGACTGGATAGCCGAGTTCGGCGGCGGCAGCTTTCGCTTCTTCAAGGGTGTTGCAGGCATGACTCTTTATCGTGCTGACACCTATCTCGTCGAGTTTCTCCACGAAGAGTTCTCTGTCTTCAGTGTCGATGATAGCCTGAACGGGAGTGCCGAGCACCTTCACGTTATACTTCTCGAGCACGCCGCTGTGGTAAAGCTCCACGCCGCAGTTGAGGGCTGTCTGTCCTCCAAAACTGAGCAGGATGCCGTCGGGTCGTTCTTTCTCTATCACTCTCTCTACGAAATATGGTGTCACGGGAAGGAAATATACCCTGTCAGCCACACCCTCCGATGTCTGTACTGTGGCAATGTTCGGATTGATGAGGACAGACTCAATGCCTTCCTCCTTTAATGCTTTCAGTGCCTGGCTGCCTGAGTAGTCAAATTCTCCGGCTTCGCCTATCTTCAATGCTCCGGAACCGAGGAGCAGGACTTTTTTCATTTCTTGTATCATGGGTTGTTCGGTTTATAACAATGAGAAAAATTGTCCGAAGATAAACTCCGTGTCAGTAGGTCCGGAGCATGCTTCGGGGTGGAACTGTGCTGAGAACCATGGCTTCGTCTTGTGGCGGATGCCTTCATTCGAGCCGTCGTTCATGTTGATGAATAGAGGTTCCCAGTCAGAGGGAATAGTGTCATTGTTGACAGCATAGCCATGATTCTGCGAAGTGATATAGCAATGCTCCGTTGGCTTGCCGTTCTCCAAAAGCCGCACAGGCTGGTTATGTCCGCGATGTCCGTATTTCAGTTTCTCTACCTTGGCACCGGCAGCGAGGGAAAGAATCTGGTTTCCCATGCAGATTCCGTAGATAGGTTTGTCGTGTTCCATGAATTTCCTTACGTGTTCCACGGTCTTTCCGCAAAGGTTGGGGTCGCCCGGACCATTGGAGATGAAGAGTCCGTCAAACTCATCAAGTGCATTGAAATCGTAATCCCATGGCACTACGGTGATATTCACGTCGTATTTCAGCAGTTCGCGGATGATGTTCTGCTTCACGCCCATGTCTATCAGGCATACTTTCTTATTGCCGTCGCCATAGTGCTCCACTCGTTTCGTGCTCACTATATCTACCTGATTGACGAGATTAGGGTCTTCAAACTCAATGTCCTCTCCGTCTTCAAAGACAATCTTGCCAGGCATGGATCCGTATTCACGCAGTATCTTCGTAAGTTCCCGGGTGTCTATACCCTCGATACCTACTATTTTCTCTTCTTTAAGCCATTGCGCCAAAGAACGGTTTGCATTCCAGTGGCTGTATTCCTCTGAATAGTCGCTGACAACAAGGGCGCGTACATGAATGTGGTCACTCTCATAATACGACGAGAGTCCATTAGCCTCTTCCGATGCTGATGGAACTCCATAATTACCTACGAGGGGAAATGTCATCACAAGTATCTGACCGCTGTATGAGGGGTCGGTAAGGCTTTCGGGATAACCCATCATGGCAGTGTTGAAGACTACTTCTCCATTGACGGCCTTTTCGTAGCCGAAGCTGGTGCCTTGGAACTCATATCCGCCTTTGAGTTTCAGTATTACTTTTCTTTTATCCATTGTTGTTTAGTTGTTTAGTTGTCTTGTTGTCTTGTTGTTTAGTTGTCTTGTTGTTTGGTTGTTTTGTTGTTTTGTTTTCGATTCATTTGTGGCACAGCCAACCAAACAACCAAACAACTAAACAACTAAACCACCAAACCAATCACCCTTACCCTATCGCTGCCTCGATGAATGAGAGGAACAGGGGGTGGGGGTGTAGCACTGTACTTTGATATTCTGGGTGGAACTGTGTGCCGATAAACCATTTCAGTTCCGGTACCTCTACTATCTCTACGAGGTCGGACTCCGGGTTGCGTCCCGTACATTTCATTCCCTTTGCCTCGTATTCATTGAGGTATTTGCTATTAAACTCATAGCGATGACGGTGGCGTTCGCTGATAGTAGGGGAATCGTAGATGGAAGCCACCCGTGAACCCTCCTCCAGTTTGCAGGCGTAAGCACCGAGACGCATCGTACCCCCCATGTTGGAAATGCTTTTCTGGTTCTCCATCATGTCAATTACGTTGTGGGGCGTGTCAGGAACCATCTCGCTGCTGTTGGCATCGCTGTAACCCAGTACGTCACGGGCAAACTCTATTACCATCATCTGCATACCGAGGCAGATGCCGAAGCAGGGTACGTTATTCGTGCGGGCATACTCTACGGCGAGTATCTTTCCCTCTGTGCCGCGCTGTCCGAAGCCCGGGCAGATGACGAGTCCGTCTTGAGTGCTAAGCTCAGCCTTGATGTTCTCCTTGGTAAGGAATTCTGAATTGATGAATGTTATCTCTATCTTTCTATGATGATAGGTGGCAGCGTGGGAGAGACTTTCGCTGATGGATTTGTAGGCATCCTGCAGGTCGTATTTCCCTACGAGTCCGATACGCACTTTTTCGGTAGCCGTCTTGCGCAGTTCAAGGAAGTGAAGCCAAGGACCGAGTTGTGGAGTTTCGCCGACTGGTATTCCCATCTTTCGCAGGATGGCACTGTCCAGTCCCTGCCGTTGCATATTGACCGGCACCTCGTATATGCTTGGAAGGTCTTCGCTCTGTATGACGCATTCGAGGTCCACGTTGCAGAAACCAGCCACTTTCATGCGCATGTTGTCATCCAGATGCTTCTCGGTGCGTAGGATGAGGATGTCGGGCTGTATGCCATAACTGAGCATCTCCTTTACGGAGTGCTGCGTAGGCTTGGTCTTCAGTTCGTCAGCCGCCTTGAGATAGGGGACGTAGGTCAGGTGTACGCTGATGGCATCTCTGCCCAGTTCCCATTTCAACTGTCGTATTGCTTCGAGGAAAGGCGCACTCTCGATATCGCCTATTGTGCCGCCTATCTCCGTAATCACGAAGTCGTATTTGCCTGTCTCGCCCAGGTCCTTGATGTTTTCCTTTATCTCATTTGTGATGTGCGGCACTACCTGTATCGTCTTTCCGAGGTAATCTCCACGACGTTCCTTGTCGATGACAGCCTTATAGATGCGTCCTGTCGTCATGCTGTTGGCACGTGTGGTCTGTATTCCCGTGAAACGCTCGTAGTGTCCGAGGTCGAGGTCGGTCTCCATGCCATCTACAGTGACGTAGCATTCCCCGTGTTCGTAGGGGTTGAGTGTGCCGGGGTCAATGTTGATGTATGGGTCAAACTTCTGTATGGTTATCTTATACCCCCTTGCCTGAAGCAACTTGCCTATAGAAGCAGATATTATACCTTTGCCCAGAGAGGAAACCACACCTCCTGTAACGAATATATATTTTGCCATTATGTTTTTTTTATGTTGTTTTGTTCTTTAGTTGTTTTGTTGTTTAGTTGATGGCATTCGGCTCATTTGCGGCACAAACAACCAGACAACTAAACAACAAACGATAAAACCTTATTATAATAATCCACATAAGCGCGGTTGAGCATACGCAGTCCGCCGGGAGTGGGGTAGTCACCAGTGAAATACCAGTCACCGAGATGGTCGGGACAGGATTTGTGCAGTTCGTCTATCGTCTGGAATATCAACTGCACCTCCGTACCGATGTCGGAGGGAGTCAGCAGCTCTGCTATCTTCGCACTGATTTCCTCGTCGGAGAATGGCGCATAGATTTCCTTCACATGGTTCTCAGAGTTGTCGCCAGCGATGATTTTGTCATACACTTGCTTGAGGATGTCGCTCATGCCACGTTCTTCCAGCAGTGCCACGGCAGCCTTGAAAGCTATGAATTGCTCCATGCTTGACATGTCGATGCCATAGTAGTCCGGGTAACGTATCTGCGGTGACGATGATACGATGATGGTCTTTTTGGGATGCAGGCGGTCAAGGATGCGGATGATGCTCTGGCGCAGTGTCGTTCCGCGGACTATGCTGTCGTCTATTATCACGAGATTGTCTTCGTAAGGTATGAGACTGCCGTAAGTGATGTCATAGACGTGAGCGGCAAGGTCGTTCCTGCTGTTGCCTTCAGCGATGAAGGTGCGTAGCTTTATGTCCTTGATAGCCACCTTCTCGCTGCGTATTCTCATGGAGAGGATGCGGTCAATCTCGGATATTCGATTGGGGTCTTTGACCAGTTCTTTCAGTTTTGTTTCCTTCAACTGGTTGAGGTATTTGTCCATACCCTCGACAAGTCCGAAGAAAGCCACCTCTGCCGTGTTGGGAATATAGGAGAAGACGGTGTGCTCTATATCATAATCAATGGCAGGAAGTATCTGGCTGACCAGTCTCCTGCCTAACTCCTTTCGTTCGTGATAGATGTCATAGTCACTGCCACGACTGAAATATATTCTCTCAAACGAACACGCTTTCTTCTCCTTTGGAGCATTGATGTGTATGGTTCTTACCGTGCCGTCCTGACTTGTCATCAACGCTTCGCCGGGCTGCAGCTCGTGAATATCTTTCATTGCAACGTTCATCACGGTCTGGATGACGGGTCGCTCGGAGGTAAGAACGAGGATTTCGTCATCCTTGTACCAGAAAGCGGTGCGGATGCCCCATGGGTCACGCAGGGCAAATGACTCTCCGCTGCCTGTCACGCCGCACATCACGTAGCCGCCATCCCAGTGGCAACTGCTCGTTCTCAGCACGTTAGCCATGTCGATGCGTTGCTCTATGGCATGGGTAAGGTCGAGTCCAGTCTTGCCTTCTGCACTGCAGATGTCATATACCCGCTCCACTTCACGGTCGAGTCGGTGCCCCACCTGTTCGAGAAGAATATGCGTGTCGGCATATTTGCGGGGGTGCTGCCCATTGGCAACGATGCGCTTGAACACCTCATCGACGTTTGTCAGATTGAAGTTGCCGCACAGAGCGAGGTTCTTCGCTCTCCAGTTGTTCCTTCTCAGGAAAGGATGTATATAGTCCAGTCCGCTCTTTCCCGTAGTGGAATATCTGAGGTGTCCCATATAAAGTTCTCCGATGAATGGAGGTAGTTGTCCTTCTGCAATCTCGTCCTCCTTCTGTCGGCGATAGACAGCGTTGAATATTTCCGTGATGGCAGTAGTTCCTGCGGCACGTTCACGGAACATATATTCATCTCCGGGGTTGGCGCTGAGCCGTACGCAGGCAAGTCCGGCTCCCTCCTGTCCCCGGTTATGCTGTTTCTCCATGAGGAGATACAGTTTGTTCAGGGCATATTGCAGGGTACCGTACTTTTCCTTATAGTATTCCAGTGGCTTGAGCAGGCGTATCATTGCCACGCCACATTCATGTTTCAAGGGTTCCATTTCTTTTATCTCGTTCTGCTCATCACTTTGAATATGACTCATTATGTACTCCTGCCACAGCGCGTCCGGAAGGCTCGTTCATGTTTTTCCAGGCTGCATCCCATTCCAGGGCGATGGCTGTGGAGCAGGCTACGCTTGCCTCGTGCGGCACGCTCTTCGCAGCACTCTCGCTTGGGAAGTGCTCTTCAAAGATGCTGCGGTAGTAGTATTCCTCCTTGCACATCGGCGTGTTGATGGGGAAACGCTCGGCAGCATGGGCCATTTCCTCGTCAGAGACGAGTTCTTCGGTCATCTTCTTGAGGGTGTCTATCCAACTGTAGCCGACGCCGTCGCTGAACTGTTCCTTCTGTCTCCAAGCCACTTCTTCGGGCAGCATGTCGGCGAATGCTTCTCGTACGATGCGCTTTTCCATCGTCTTCCCTGGACACATCTTAGCCTCCGGATTGGTCCGCATGGCTATATCGAGAAATTCCTTGTCGAGGAAAGGCACACGACCTTCCACTCCCCATGCTGAAAGACTCTTGTTGGCGCGCAGGCAATCGTAGAGATAGAGCTTTGACAGCTTCCGCACCGTCTCCTTGTGGAACTCCTCGGCAGACGGAGCTTTATGGAAATACAGGTAGCCGCCGAAGATTTCATCGGCACCCTCGCCGGACAATACCATCTTTATACCCATGGATTTTATCACGCGGGCAAGGAGATACATCGGAGTAGAGGCACGTACCGTGGTGACATCGTATGTCTCAATGAAGTAGATGACATCGCGGATAGCATCAAGTCCCTCCTGTATCGTGTAGTTTATCTCGTGGTGTACCGTGCCGATGTGGTCGGCCACCATGCGGGCCTTGGCAAGGTCGGGTGCACCTTTCAGTCCTACGGCGAAGGAATGCAGGCGAGGCCACCAGGCCTTGCTCTGGCTGTTGTCCTCGATACGCTTCTCTGCAAAGTTCTCGGTGATGGCACTTATGACGCTGCTGTCCAGTCCGCCGGAGAGCAATACGCCGTAGGGCACGTCGCTCATCATCTGCTTCTTCACTGCCTCACGCAGTCCCTGACGGATGTCTTCGCTGCTTGCAGGGTTGTCCCTGACAGCCTCATAGTCGAACCAGTCACGCTGATACCAACGCTTCATGCCCGGGTCTTCGCTCCAATAGTAATGTCCTGGCAGGAAAGGCTCGTAGCGTTCACACTGTCCCTCCAATGCTTTCAGTTCGCTGGCAACATACACCTTGCCGTCGCTGTCGAAGCCAATGTACAGGGGTATGACTCCTATCTGGTCACGGGCTATGAGGAAAGCGTCACGCTCCTCGTCGTAAAGGGCAAAGGCAAAGATGCCGCTGATGTCCTCAAGGAAGTCAATGCCCTTGTCACGATAGAGCGCAAGGATTACCTCGCAGTCGCTGCCGGTCTGAAACTCATACTTTCCCTCGTACTGCTTGCGTATCTCCTGGTGATTGTATATCTCGCCATTGACGGCAAGTATCTGCTTTCTGTCGGGCGAGAAGAGGGGTTGCTGTCCGCTTTCGGGATCTACAATACTGAGTCTTTCGTGAGCCAGGATAGCGGATTTGCCGCAGTATATGCCGCTCCAGTCCGGTCCGCGGTGACGAATCTTCTGACTCATCTTCAAGGCCTTGTCACGTAATTGCTTGGTCTGTTCCTGTATGTTGAAGATAGATACTATTCCGCACATATTCTTTTATCTGTCAGTTTAAGTGTAGTGTTAGCCGTGTTGTTATTGTGATATGTCGTCAGGCACGCTTCATGATGTATTCATCCACCTTCTTGGCAGCATCCCTTCCGCTTGCCATTGCCCGTACTACGAGAGACGCACCGTTCTGTGCATCGCCGCAGATGAATACGTTGTCGGGCATTACAGGATGCTGAGGCTTGAGGAAACCCATGGCGAGGAAACATATCTCGCACTTTATTATCTCCGGCTTTCCTGCCTCCACCATCAGCGGGCGACCGCCCTCGGGGTTCGGTTTCCAGTCAATAGGCTGTACCTTGACACCGGTAAGGCGACCGTTCTTGCCGATAAACTCCAGGGTGTTGATGTTCCAGCGGCGCGTGCAACCCTCTTCGTGACTGGAAGTGGTCTTGAGCACCCTCGGATAGTTGGGCCAAGGATTCTGCGGATCCTCCGGTCCTTCCACGGGACGGGGCATTATCTCTATCTGTGTCACGCTCTTGCAGCCCTGACGGTGAGACGTTCCGATGCAGTCGGAACCGGTGTCTCCGCCGCCGATGACGAGGACATCCTTACCCTTTGCCGTCACTCTGTCGTTGTTGCTGAACTCCATTCCTGCCAGCACCCTGTTCTGCTGGGCGAGGAGTTCCAGGGCGAGGTGTACGCCTTTCAGTTCCCTTCCCGGCACGTTGAGGTCACGGGCCTGTGGCGTACCCGTGCTGATGACGTAGGCATCAAAGCCTTCTGGCAGGGCATTCGGCTCAACGGCACAGTTGTACTTGAATGTGATGCCTTCCTCTTCGAGCAGGGCTATGCGGCGGTCGATAATCTTCTTGTTGAGCTTGAAGTTCGGAATGCCGTAACGGAGCAGTCCGCCCGCAGCCTCGTTCTTTTCAAATACCGTCACGCTATAACCCTTTTTGTTGAGCCTGTTGGCAGCTACGAGACCTGCAGGACCGGCACCTATCACAGCCACTTTCCTGCCATTGCGTTCGTATTGCTGCGGAGCGATGTACTTCTCTCGCCATGCAGCCTCGGTGATGGCCGCCTCATTCTCGCGGTTGGTCGTGGCAGCGTGGTCGGTAAGGTTGAGCACGCATGACTTTTCGCAGAGGGCAGGGCATATCCTTCCCGTAAACTCGGGGAAGTCGTTCGTAGCGTTGAGCAGGCGGTAGGCCTGTTCCCACTCACCCTTGTACAGGGCATCATTCCATTCCGGGCACTTGTTGCCGAGAGGGCATGCCCAATGGCAGAAGGGTACGCCGCAGTCCATGCAGCGGCTTGCCTGCGTCTTACGGTCGTGAGTGTTGAGAGTCTGTTCTACCTCTCCAAAGTCTTGTATTCTATCGTGAATCGGACGGTAGCCGGCTTCTACTCTCGGCACCTCCATGAATGCTTTCAGTTTTCCCATGATTGCTGTATTATAGGGTAATAGGATTAGGAAGAGGAAACGAGGGAAGCCGTGCTTCTGTCATGTACCCCCTTCGCTATTTCCTTGTCAAACTATTAATTGAAAAATCACTATTACCTATTTATATTATGAGTTTATCAGTTGCATGTTTGCTATCTTTTCCTGCAGCAGGCGCATCTTCTCCTCTTCCAGCACGCGCTTGTATTCGATAGGAGTCACCTGTATGAAGTCTTCCACGTAGCGGTTCCAGTCATCGAGCATGCGACGTGCGAGGGAAGAGCCAGTATATAGATAGTGCTGACGTATGAGTTCGTGCAGTTCCTTGCGTGCAGAAGCCTCTTCCACGAGGTTTATCTCTACCTGGTCCATGTTGCAGAAATAGTCAAAGTCGTGGTTCTTGTCCCATACGTATGCCAGACCTCCGCTCATTCCGGCAGCGAAGTTTCTGCCTGTCTTGCCGAGAACTACCACGCGTCCGCCTGTCATATACTCGCAGCAGTGGTCGCCTGCGCCCTCGATGACGGCTATGGCACCGGAGTTTCTTACTCCGAAACGTTCGCCTACACGTCCGTTGACATAGAGTTCGCCGCCTGTAGCACCATAGAGACCGGTGTTGCCGGCGATGATATTGTCTTCTGCCACGTAGTCGGCATTGAGCCTTGATGGGGGAAGGATGCTTATCCTGCCGCCTGAGAGTCCCTTGCCGAAGTAGTCGTTGGTCTCGCCTTCGAGCCGGATGTTAAGACCCTTGACGGCAAAGGCACCGAAGCTCTGTCCTGCAGAACCCTTGAACTTGATGTTTATCGTGGAGTCGGGCAGTCCTGCCTCGCCATATTTCTTGGCAATTACGCCGGAGAGCATTGTCGTTGCGGCACGGTCGGTGTTCTTTATAGCATAGTCGAGGTTCACCTCTTCGCCGCTTTCTATGGCGTTCTTGCAGGCGTGGATGATTTCCTTGTCCTTTACGCCTGTCACCTTCGTGTAGGCTCCACGGTCCCAATAGATAGGCTTGTCGGACTTTTCCGCATAGAGCAGGCGTGAGAAATCTATCGTTCCCTGCTTGGTGTTGGCATCGAGAGGCTTGACCTCGATGAGGTCGGTGCGTCCGATGATGTCCTTGAGATTCTTGACTCCGAGTTCTGAGAGGTATTCGCGGGTCTGCTCAGCGAGGAACGTGAAGAAATTGACTACGTATTCGGCACGTCCGCGGAACTTTGCCCTGAGCGTCTCATCCTGTGTGGCGACGCCTACAGGACAGGTGTTCGTGTTACATTTGCGCATCATCACGCATCCGAGGACTATCAGCGGCAGAGTGCCGAAGCTGAACTCGTCGGCACCGAGCATCGCCATGAGGATGATGTCGCGTGCAGTCTTCAGCTGACCGTCTGTCTGTATTCTCACCTGATTGCGCAAGCCGTTCTTTACGAGAGTCTGCTGAGTCTCTGCCAGACCAATCTCGGGAGAGATGCCTGCAAAGCGCATACTGCTTGCAGGACTTGCTCCCGTACCTCCTTCTGCTCCGGAGATGACGATGAGGTCAGCCTTTGCCTTGGCTACGCCTGCTGCGATAGTGCCTACGCCGCTCTCTGCTACGAGTTTCACGCTGACGGCTGCCGTCGGGTTGATGTTCTTGAGGTCGAAGATGAGCTGTGCGAGGTCTTCGATGGAATAGATGTCATGGTGAGGTGGGGGAGAGATGAGCGTGATGCCGGGAATGGCATTGCGTGTCTTGGCAATAATCTTATTGACCTTGAAGCCGGGCAGCTGTCCGCCCTCACCGGGCTTGGCACCCTGCGCCACCTTTATCTGAAGTTCCTCGGCATTGACGAGGTATTCCGCCGTGACACCGAAGCGTCCTGATGCTATCTGCTTCGTCTTGCTGCTGAGGCTTACGCCGTCTTTCTCCGTGTGATAGCGTTCGTTGTCCTCGCCTCCCTCACCGGTGTTGCTGCGTGTGCCGAGCTTGTTCATGGCGATGGCAAGGGCTTCGTGAGCCTCTATGCTGAGCGCACCGAATGACATGGCACCCGTCACGAAATGCTTCACGATGCTTTCTGCCGGTTCCACCTCTTCGAGAGGAGTGGGGACGGCGGCTTTCTTGAATGACATGAAGTCGCGAAGGAAGATAGGCTTCTCCTTGTTGTCCACGCTGTCAGCCCACTCCTTGAATTTCTTGTATGAGCCTAAGCGTGTGGCAATCTGCAGGTTGGCTATCGTCTCAGGGTTCCAGGCGTGGTCGATGCCGTCCTTCCGGTATGAGAAGAGACCGTTGTTGGGAAGTATCTTGTCGTCTGTTGCGTCCTTGCCGAATGCCTCTCGGTTGAGGGCGGTGTATTCCTTGGCGATGTCTCGCAGTCCGATACCGCCGATGGTGCTGGTCTCGGTGCCGAAATACTTCTTGAGGAGGTTCTCGGATAGTCCGATGGACTCGAAAATCTTTGCACCGCGATAGGAGCGGATGGTGGAGATACCCATCTTTGACATAATCTTTTTCAGACCCTTATCTACCGCCTTGATATAGTTCTTCTCGGCAGTGGCGTATTCCTCCTGTATCTTATGCTTGGCTACGAGGTCGTTGATTACTGCGAAGGTCATGTATGGGTTGATGGCACTTGCACCATATCCGAGGAGCAATGCAGCGTGCATCACCTCGCGTATCTCGCCGCTCTCTACGATAAGAGCCGTCTGCACGCGTTTTCCTACGCTGATAAGGTAGTGGTGCACTGCGCTGACAGCGAGGAGAGAAGGTATGGCGACGTGCTTCTCGTCAATGTCCCTGTCGGTGAGGATGATGTAATTGACACCTTCATCGACGCTGTTCTCAGCCTGCTTGCAGAGGTTGTCGAGCGCAATGCTGAGTCCGCTCTCGCCTTTCTCTATGTCGAAGAGCATGGGCAGTTTCGTTGTCTTGAAGCCCTTGTAGCGTATGTTGCAGAGAATGTCGAGCTGAGTGTTCGTGAGCACTGGCTGTGGTAGGCGCACCATCTTGCAGTTGGACTCGTCAGGAGTAAGTATTCCGCTGCCTACACGACCGATGTATTCTGTGAGTGACATGACGAGTTCCTCACGGATAGGGTCGATGGCAGGGTTGGTGACCTGCGCAAACTGCTGGCGGAAATAGTTGAAGAGTATCTGCGGACGTTCGCTGATGACGGCGAGCGGAGTGTCGTTACCCATGGCAGCGACGGGTTCCTGTCCGGCAGTACACATAGGCACGATGGTGCGGTCGATGTCCTCCTGTCCGAAACCGAATGCGCGCAGCTTCTTGTCGTAGTCGCTGACGCTGTTATCCACCTTGCGTCCGCTCTTGAGTTTCTCTAATTGTATGCGGTTGGTGGAAAGCCATTCGCGGTAGGGATGCTCCTTGGCGAGTTTTTCCTTTATCTCTCCGTCGTAGTATATCTTGCCCTCCTGCGTGTCGATGAGCAGGATTTTGCCCGGCTCCAGCCTGCCTTTGTTGACAACGTCGCTCGGGTCGAAATCCATTACTCCCACCTCACTGGCTACGACCATCATGCCTTGACGTGTGATAGTGTAGCGGGATGGGCGGAGACCGTTGCGGTCGAGCATACCTCCCGCATAGCGTCCGTCGCTGAACATGAGGGCGGCAGGGCCGTCCCATGGCTCCATGAGTATGGAGTAGTATTCATAGAATGCCTTGAGGTCTTCGGATATAGGGTTCTTGTCGTTGAATGACTCTGGCACGAGGATAGCCATGGCCTGCGGCAGTGACAGTCCTGACATGACGAGGAACTCGAAGACGTTGTCGAGACTTGCGGAGTCGCTCATGTTCTCTTCGATGATAGGGCGTATGTCCTTGATGTCGCCGAGAGCCTCGCTGCTGAGTACGCTCTCACGTGCTTTCATCCAGCCGCGGTTTCCGCGTACGGTGTTTATCTCGCCGTTGTGGCAAAGCAGGCGGAAAGGCTGTGCGAGTTTCCATTTGGGGAACGTGTTGGTAGAGAAGCGGCTGTGGACGAGCGCAAGTCCTGACGTGAAGTAATTGTTGCTCAGGTCGGGGAAGAAGCGGCGCAACTGTCCGCTGGTGAGCATACCTTTATATATAATATTCTTGGATGAGAGGGAACAGATGTAGAAATCCTCGTCCTGGATTCGGTTCTCTATCTTCTTTCTTATCTTGTATAGGATGCGCTCGAAGTTCGGAACGTCACTCTCTGCCACTCCGGTGATGAACACCTGCTTGATGTCCGGCATCACCTCGCGTGCTGCAACGCCGGGCACGTCATCGTTGATGGGAACGTTTCTCAGGTGCATCAGTTGCAGTCCCACGCGTTCTATCTCTTCAATCATCACACTGAGTATCTCGCTCTGCCTTTTCCCGTCTTTCGGAAGGAAGAAGATGCCTGTGCCGTAGCGTCCCTTTTCGGGTACGGGAATGCCTTGGAGAAGAATGAATTCATGGGGAATCTGTACCAGTATTCCTGCGCCGTCACCGGTCTTGTCGCGCGTCTCAGCGCCACGGTGCTCCATATTCTCCAATACTTTAAGAGCGTTATCCACCAATTCATGGTTCTTGTTGCCATGAATGTTTACAACCATTCCAACGCCACACGCATCATGTTCGTATTGGGCGTTGTAAAGTCCTTGTTTTTGTTTTGTGCTCATGATTGAATACTTATGCTTTTGTTTACATTATGATATAAAAATCCCGATAAAACTATCTTTCTGTCTTTTATCCTTGTTTAAGCATTGCAAAATTACTACAATTCTGTAAAATGATAAAACAAAATGATTGTTAATTGCGTTTGTATTTCGTTAATGTGACAATCCGTAATGATAAGCAGATGGTTTGCTTACGATATGTAAGGATATGTCGTACGAATATAACAATGTCGTACAAACTTAATTTGAATCAACTACGGTAGGGTAAAAGTGGTTGTTTGGTTGTTTAGTTGTTTGGTTGTTTAGTTGTTTGGTTGTTTGATTGTTTGGTTGGCTGTGCCGCAAATGAGTCGAATACTATCAACCAAACAACAAAACAACCAAACAACCAGACAACACAAAAAATAGTACAAAAACAATCTCTTAGATATTGCAGTGCAAAAGCATAGATATTGCAATGCAAAAGCATTGATATTACCTTGTAAAAGCTAAGCTTTTGCAGTGTAATATCAATGCTTTTTGTATCGTATTGATTTCGAGGATGTTACATAACGGCAAATAAAAGTCCGGCAATAGGACAAAATAATCATTTGGTTGTTTGGTTGAAGTTCCTGGTTTGAGGTCGTGGGTTATGGGTTGTAGGTTGAGTTACCATTACTTCTTGAGGAAGACTCCATTGGAAAAACATTATATCATTGCTGGTTGTAGGTTTGGGGTTTTAGGTTTTTGGTTATGATAGTTTTGCTTTATGAGGAAGACTCCATTGGAAAGACATTATATCAGTGCTGGTTGTAGGTTTTGGGTTT
>CALZJQ010000029.1 GCA_945787895.1 uncultured Prevotella sp.
TTCACGCTAAAACAAAATCAAGCAGCTAACTTCGTGTTAACTGCTTGATTTTCAAGGTGGGCCATCTAGGGCTTGAACCTAGGACCTCCAGATTATGAGTCTGTTGCTCTAACCAACTGAGCTAAAAGCCCGAACCTTGTCGACTCTGAATGCATCGATGTGGAAGCCATCAGGACATTCGTGATGAGTACGACTCGATTTTGTGGGTGCAAAGGTAATACTTTTTGTGGAGACTTGCAAATTTTTGGGCGAGAAAATGTCTTTTTTCTAATTTTTTATGATTTGCAGTCGTTAAAAGGGCTTTGTTATATAAAGTATTATTACCTTTGTAAAAAGAAAACGGAAAAGTATTTAGAACTCACTCCCCACGCCTATGGAGAAACTGCTTCACTACGCATGGAAACATAAGATGTACCCTCTCGGCACTCTTGCTACTACGGACGGACGAACCGTGGAGGTGATTGACACGGGATTGTACAACAGGACTGATGCCGGTCCCGACTTCTTCAACGCTAAGGTCAAGGTCAACGGCATGGAATGGGTAGGCAACGTGGAGATGCACGTCAAGGCTTCGGACTGGTATCGACATGGACACGACAGCGACAAGGCGTATGACAACGTCATCCTTCATGTGGTGTGTGAGGACGACATGGAGGTGAAGACGTGCTCGGGGCGTATTCCTGCGCAGATGTTGTTGGCAGTGCCGGAATGGTTGAAGACGGACTACGGCCACTTGCTCTATACAGACAAATATCCTCCCTGCTATGAGTGCATCGCTGACATTCCGCGGATAAAAACACACAGTTGGATTGCTGCCTTGCAGACGGAAAGGCTGGAGCAGAAGACTGAGGCGATACTGCTGCGACTGGAGCAGAACGGCAAGTCGTGGGAGAAGACTTATTTCCAGACTCTTGCACGCAACTTCGGCTTTGGTATCAACGGAGAGGCGTTTGAGACTTGGGCCACGTATATTGACCTTACGAAGGCTGGGCATCACAGGGCGGAGCTGTTTCAGTTGGAAGCCATGTTCACAGGGCAGGCTGGACTGCTCGACAGGATGGAGGAGAGGTACTCCAAGGAGTATGCTTACCTCAAGCATAAGTTCAAGTTGGAGCAGATGGACGGCTCACTATGGAAGTATCTCCGTACCCGTCCGCAGAACTTCCCCCACGTGAGGTTGTTGCAACTGGCGCGGATGTTCCATGAGCAGCGCACGGGTCTCAGCCAACTACTTGACTGCAAGGATGTGAAGGGCATAGGGACTCTTCTCGGGATAAAAGGCGCAAAACTGAATCTCATTGTCATCAACACCGTCATCCCTATCCTTTTCGCTTATGGCAGGACGAAAGGTAAGGAGGAATATTGCGAAAGGAGTTTCTCTCTCCTTGACGAGATAAAGGCTGAGGACAACAATATAGTACGTATGTGGAGGGAATGCGGCCTGGAAGTTCACACCGCCGGTGACTCTCAGGCTCTCATACAGCTGAAGAAGGAGTATTGTGACAAGCGTGAATGTCTCCGCTGCCGCTTCGGCTACGAGTATCTCTCTATGAGGAAGAACACAAAATGAGACTATCTATGCTGACAGCATTATTTATAATCCTTTACCAACTAAACAACTAAACAACAAAACAACAATGACATATCAATTTGAAACACGGATGGAGGTACGTGACTATGAATGTGACATTCAAGGCATTGTAAACAACGCCAATTACCTTCACTATCTGGAGCATACGCGTCACCGCTTCCTCAAGAGTCGCAACGTGAGTTTTGCCGAACTGCACGCCAAGGGCGTTGATGTCGTGGTGGCACGCATGGAACTACAGTACAAGGTGCCGTTGCGTTGTGATGACGAGATGATCTCATGCCTGAATGTGGCTAAAGAGGGAATACGCTATGTCTTCAAGCAAGACATCTACCGTGCTTCCGACCACACCCTGTGCCTCCGCGCCAAGGTGGAACTGGTAGGATTGCGTGACGGCAAACTTGCCATGACCCCCGAATATGATGAGATATTGTGATTTCTTTTGGTTGTTGGTTTTTGGTTAAGTTACCATTACCTCTTGAAGACGTCTTCATTGAAAAGACATTACTAACCAAAAACCCACAACCCACAACCCACAACCCACAACCCACAACCATGGTACTCAACTATATCTGGATAGCATTCTTCCTTATAGCCTTCGCCATAGCGGTGATAAGGCTTGTAGTGCTGGGAGACCTTGATGTGTTTCCAGCAATGATGAACTCTACATTTGACTCCGCCAAGACGGCTTTCGAAATCTCTCTCGGACTGACCGGAGTCCTCTCCCTATGGCTTGGCATTATGAAAATAGGCGAGAAAGGCGGTGTTGTCAATGTCATTGCACGGCTTCTTGCACCCGTTTTCTCCAAACTCTTCCCTGACATTCCTAAGGGACATCCCGTGACGGGCAGTATCTTCATGAATATTGCTGCCAACATGCTCGGTCTCGACAATGCCGCCACGCCCCTCGGACTGAAAGCGATGGAACAGATGCAGGAGCTTAACGTGGCAAGGAACGAGGAATGCCGTGCGACCTACGATGCTACGAAGAGTGCAACCGGCGAGAGCGCAGAGGAATATATTGCGAGGAAGAACGCCACGGCATCCAACCCAATGATAATGTTCCTTGTACTCAACACGTCCGGTCTTACCCTTATCCCTGTCAGCATCATGACCTATAGGGCACAGATGGGAGCGGCACAACCTACCGACATCTTTATCCCGATACTCCTCGCCACTTTCGTTGCCACCATTGCAGGTATCATAATAACTGCCATTTACCAGAAGATAAACCTCTTCAACCGCACCATGATACTGACCCTCGGCGGTGCTTGTCTTGCAGTAGGAGGCATGATATGGGGATTCTCACGTATGTCGCCCGATATGATGAACAAGGTGAGCACTTCTTCTGCCACTATCCTGCTGATGACAATAATCGTCGGTTTCATCGTGGCTGGAATGCGCAAGAAAGTAAACGTCTATGATGCTTTCATTGAAGGAGCAAAGGATGGTTTCCAGACTGCCGTGAGAATCATCCCCTATCTTGTGGCAATCCTCGTCGGAATCGGTGTTTTCCGTGCTTCGGGAGCGATGGAAATGGTGATAGACAGCGTGAAATGGTGCATCAGTGCCTGCGGTATCGACACCACTTTCGTCGATGCCCTGCCCACGGCTATCATGAAACCGCTGTCAGGAAGCGGAGCACGGGGAATGATGGTTGATACGATGCAGACGTTTGGGGCAGACTCATTCGTGGGTAGGCTTGCCTGCATCTTCCAAGGTTCGACCGACACCACTTTCTATATCCTCGCAGTATATTTCGGTGCCGTAAACATCAAGCACACACGCCATGCCGTGCCAGCAGGATTATTGGCAGACCTTGCAGGAATAATATCCGCAATATTGGTGTGCTATCTCTTCTTCGGATAGTTTTATTACGGTTATACGGTTTTGCGGTTATACGGAATATAGCGTAACCTCCGTAAAACCAAACAATCAGACAACTAAACAACCAGACAACCAAACAACTAACTACATGAGACTACTGACAACTCTTCTCGCACTCGCTGCAATCAGTGCCAGCGCGCAGAAAATAGACTTCAACCTTACGGGCAAGGAAAACTCAAGCACCGAAGACGGATATACATCATGGTCATTCGGACGGACAACTTCGGCACAGACAAAGACCTTTGACGGCATCACTGTCAAGGTGGAGGCTGTCAAAGGCAATGGCTTTGCCGGCAACGGATGTAACTGCAACTGGTGGAAAGACGGAGTAAACAAATACAGCAAACTCATCTCCGACGCTGTCTATCCCGTCATCCTTGACAGCGACAACAATTACTCGGCTTCCACCTCTTCACCTATGGGACTGAAGTTTACCATCACTGGTCTCTCGGCAGGCACGCACACTCTGACTGCCTATCATAACAATACTGATGGCACTCTGACTCCTGGTTATCCTGACGTAAAGGTCAAGGTAAACGGAGAAGAGAAGCAGACCGGCGTGAAGCAGACTGTCAGGGCGCAGAAACCGGAGGATGCCGGAATGTCATACGTAAAGTTTAACGTCACTGAGGGCGAAACGGTCACCGTGGAATATGTCACAGACCTCAAGGACGGGGAGACGTATATCAACAACTATGTCGCCGTCAATGCCCTCATCTTCGACCGTCCCAACCCCAAGGTTCAGGCGGTATGTATAGCTCCCGCACATTTAGACTATCACGCTGACTGCGACAACGGCACGGCAACGCTCTCCTGGACTGGCGGCTCCATCGCCGTGAAGCACCGCGTCATGTTCGGCACATCAGCAGAAAACCTCGATGAAATCGCCGAAACTACGGCAACGTCACTCACCTCTCCCTCTCTCTCCGCACTGAATACATACTATTGGCGCATAGATGAGATAGACGCTGACGGCAACGTATATGAAGGAGACGTATGGACATTCCGCCCCCGTCATCTTGCTTTCCCCGGGGCAGAGGGCTACGGTCGCTATGCCATTGGTGGCAGAGGGGGCAGCGTATATCATGTCACCTCGCTCGATGACGACGTGGAAAATCCGGCAGAGGGTACTTTCCGTTACGGTATCACGAAGGTAAAGGGTCCCCGCACCATCGTCTTTGACATCTCCGGATATATCACACTCAAAGGACGTCTGACCTGTTCTGACCCGTATGTCACGATAGCAGGACAGACAGCACCGGGAGAAGGCATCACTTTCCGTGGTGCACCGCTCGGTCTCGCCTCCGACGGTATCACTCGTTTCATACGTTCTTACCGTGGATATGCCGGCACAAAGGCAGGTCCGGTAGAGGCAGAACAGAACAAAGGTCTCGACGGAATAGGCATGGCAGGCAACGACAATGCTATCGTGGACCACTGCTCCATAGCATGGACGACGGACGAAGGCTTCTCTTCCCGCGGTGCTAAGAACATCACCCTGCAGCGCACCATGATAGCCGAAGCCCTCAACTGTGCTGACCATCCTAACTATCCGTCAGGCACGAGTCACGGCTATGCAGCTACCATCGGCGGCGGACAAGGTTCCGGTGTCGGTTCTTTCCATCACAACCTGCTGGCTCACTGCGAGGGAAGAAACTGGTCTCTGTCAGGCGGTCTCGACGGAGCTGGATACTATGACGGAGCACATGACGTATTTAATAATGTGGTATATAACTGGGGTAACCGTGCCACTGACGGCGGCACGCATCATCTCAACTTCGTGAACAACTATTACAAGATGGGACCGGCCACCACGCAGTCGTTCCTCCTGCGTCATCAGTTTGAGGGAACGGGAAAGGGAACTCAGGAGGCTTACGTGAAAGGGAACGTGCGTCTAAGCGCAACAGGCAGTCTTTCTCAGGATGCTGAGAACAACACATACAGGTATGAGCTTTCCGGCGGACAACAACTGACGTGGGAACCATGGAGCGAGACACCTTTCTTTGAGTCCCTGGCAACCATAGAGACAGCCACAGCAGCCTACAGAAACGTGCTCTCAGACGTAGGATGCAACCTCCCCGTGCTCAACAAGCACGATGAGCGCATGGTCAGGGAAACGGCAGACGGAACCACATCGACCGTGGGAAGCAAGACTGGAAAACGCGGTCTCATCGACCGCGAGTGGGATGCCGAGGGCTTCACACCGATAGAAGAGGTTAGACGCAGCGCAGACTTCGACAGCGACCAAGACGGCATGCCCGACTGGTGGGAGCGCATCCACGGTCTTGACCCGGCCGTAGCCGACAACAACAGCGATGCCGACGGCGACGGTTATACCGCCCTTGAGGACTATCTCAACTGGATGGCGTGCCCACATTTCGATGTACAGCTGAACGGCAGCATTGTCATAGACCTCCGTCCTTACTTCGCTGGCTATCCGTCCTCAGCCTCTTTCAGCATAGCTGAGGGGTCACAAGCTGCCATTAATGACGCAAAAATGACCATTTCATCGCCCTCTGCGGAGCAAGTCGCCTCAGTTTCCGTAAAGGCAGAGTATGGCAGTATCTCCTTTGTGCGCACCTTCAATTTCCATTTCACCGATGATGTCACAGGCATCCGTGACCTTGAAGGCGCATCCCGTCCTGCCCAATCCTCCGCCTGTTACAATCTCTCCGGCCAGCGCGTGGGCGACGGTTACCGCGGCATCGTCATCCGCAACGGAGTGAAGGTGGTGAAGAGGTAGTTTATAACCTCAAGACCCAGCCCCACCCCAAAAAAAATCGTGCATTTCGTAGCAAATATGTTACATTGTATCATTTTTGCGATGAAATGCACGATTTTTTTTTTATGCCTTGGGATTATATTCACAGTACTTTTGCAACGACAAAATTACAAAAAAATCTAAATCATAGACAAATGAAACACCTAAACAGATTAGCGGCAATGGCGCTGTTTCTTCCAGGTAGAGGAAGTCTTGATACCAAAGGTTTCCGCCAGTCCTGCCCGTCATCTCGTAGAACTCAATGCAGGCGTGGTCGGCGAAGAGATGAAGAGGTATCGTTGAGAAACAACATATCCTGCCAGAAAATCAATGGAACATACCTTAACATAACCTACCTTAAAGTAACACAAAATTCATTTCCCTGTAACAGGATTGTAACATGGAGACATTACCTTTGCACACGGAAAGGGGGGATGGTCGTTTGGTTGTTTGGTTGTTTAGTTGTTTAGTTGTTTAGTTGTTTAGTTGTATGTCTTCGCAAATGAGAAAACTATCAACCAAACAACCAAACAACAAAACAACCAAACAACAATACCACAAAGAAAACCGGTATTCTTCGACCTGGTCGAAGAACATCCCTCAAAAAGAAAAGAATAACAAAACAAATTAAGACAAATGACAACATTCTTCTTTGGAATTGTAATTTTCCTGATTGTCCTTGCGGTCTTCGACCTCATAGTAGGAGTAAGCAACGACGCAGTGAACTTCCTTAACTCCGCCATAGGAGCCAAGGTGGCAAAATACCGCACTATTGTGATTATCGCAGCAGTGGGAGTCTTTGCAGGTGCAGCAATGAGTAATGGCATGATGGACGTAGCTCGCCACGGCATCCTGACGCCGCAGTATTTTTCTTTCTACGATGTGATGTGCGTCTTCCTCGCAGTCATGGTCACCGACGTGATACTGCTTGACATCTTCAATACCCTCGGAATGCCTACATCTACTACGGTAAGCATGGTGTTTGAATTGCTCGGAGGCGCTTTTGCCATCGCTCTGATAAAGATTGTTAGCGGAGCAACAGATGCCGCAGGAACGCTGCTCACCATGGGCGACCTCCTGAATACGGAGAAAGCACTCAGCGTCATCATAGGCATTTTCCTAAGCGTTGCCATCGCTTTCGTGCTGGGAACGCTGGTGCAGTGGATTGCACGTGTCATCTTCTCATTCACCTACCGCGTCAACGGCACTACGACGGACATCAGTGGAGAGACAGGCAACCTCATGTCGTCATCGCTGAAGATAGGCATCTTCGGAGGAATTGCAGTGACAAGCATCATCTGGTTCCTGCTTATCAACGGACTGAAAGGTTCAACAATCATGACACCAGAGTTGAAAGCCCTTGTCAACGAGAATACTGTAATCATACTCGGAGGCGGTTTTGTCATCTTTTCAGCAATGATGACCCTGCTCAGTGCATTCCGCCTGCCAGTGCTAAAGTTTGTTGTGCTTCTCGGAACATTTGCCCTTGCGATGGCTTTCGCAGGCAACGACCTTGTCAATTTCGTGGGAGTACCGCTGACAGGTCTTGAGGCATACAATGATTTTGCAAGCAATGGCAATGGAGACACTTCATCTTTCATGATGACCTCGCTCATGGACTCTGCCAAGACTCCCATCGTTTACCTCATACTTGCAGGCGTGGTGATGGTCTTTGCCCTTGTCTTCTCCAAGAAAGCACAAAACGTGGTCAAGACATCCGTGGACCTCTCACGACAGGATGAAGGCGATGAAATGTTCGGTTCAAGTGCAGTAGCACGCATATTGGTTCGCAACACCCAGAAAACTGCGACAGTCATTTCCTCCATCATTCCCGACAAAGTGGGCAAATGGGTGGATTCTCGCTTCAATCACGATGCCTCAGTGCTGGCAGAAGGAGCTGCCTTTGACCATATACGCGCTGCGGTAAACCTCGTTCTGGCAGGTCTCCTCGTAGCCATAGGCACAAGTATGAAGCTGCCTCTTTCCACCACTTACGTCACGTTCATGGTAGCCATGGGCTCCAGTCTCGCTGACAGGGCATGGAGCAGGGAGAGTGCCGTCTTCCGTATCACTGGCGTTCTCAGCGTCATCGGAGGATGGTTTATAACGGCTGGCGCCGCCTTTATCCTCTGTTACCTCATGACCAATGTGCTGTATTTCGGTTCTTCCGTGGCAATGGTAGTGGCTATCTGTCTCGCTATCTTCCTTCTCATACGCAGCAACATCAAGTTTACAGGTGAACCAAAGGATTCTGAGGCTGACATCACGTTCAAGCAGCTCATCAGAAGCAAGGACAAGACAGAGAGATGGGCTTTGCTCAAACAGCACGTCAGCATTTGCACAAGGGAGCAGATGCAGTTCTCTGCCGACTGTTACCGACGCATCACCGATGCTTTCCTACACGAGGAATACCGTCCGTTGCGCCATGCTACACATGAGATAGAGACTGCACGCAAGCAGCTCAAACGACAAAGACGGCGCGACATCATCGGACTGAGAAAGATAGACCCTATCCTCGGCGTGGAGAAAAACACATGGTACTTCCTTGCCAACAGTGCAATGGAGCAGATGATATACTGCCTGAAGCGTATCAACGACCCTTGCCGGGAGCATATTGGCAACAACTTCACTCCTGTTTCGCCAGAGTATTCACACGCTTTCTTCGGATTTCAAAAGAACGTGCTCACCATCTTTGATATGTGCATCGACAATACTGGCGCATACTCTGCCACGCAGATACGCCAGACGGCTGAAGCTCTCCAGAAACGGTTGTCCAACTATCACAAGGAGGTCATCGACTCAATGCAGAGGCATACCGTCAATATCGAATCCACAACTGTTTTCCTTAACGTCATACAGGAGACACAACTCCTTCTCAGCAGCATCCGTCATGCAGTGAGGGGATTGGATAAGTTTGGTTGTATGTAGTTACCTTTACGGTTGTGAGGTTCAGGGATTAGCGGTTATAAGGCGTTTTTTCAATCAGCCTTAGCGAACATCCGCAATCACCATAAACCTCACAACCGTAAAGCCTCGCAACCAAAGACCCACAACCAAAGACCCACAACCCCAAAAACACCCCACAATGGATTTCCAAAAAGCAAGAAGGATACAAAAAAAATACGAGAGAATAAGGATTATCCTCCTTATTGCTCTCGTATTGTTACTCTATTTGGCTTTACTCATGCAGTGAAGCCCCTTTTTCCCCATCCCCCTGTAAGGTCGAAGAACACCATCAAGAAAAACAATCAAAACATCAGTTCTGCCTTGCGAAGAGCAAGGTCACGCTCAGTGGCAAGGTAATTCTCATGCAATTCGTGCACGAACTGCAGTTCTTCGAGATACTGAAGCAGCGTTATCTCGCCCAAGTCAAGACTGCGTTGCAACAGAGAAGAATTGTCACAGTGTACCAGATGCTTTCTGTATCTCAAGTATGTTTCCTGCAACTGCAAAGCCTCACGATAGACACCACGCAGTTGTGTGGTGATGTGCAGCCGGGTGTCCTCAAGCGATTTCTCCGCAGCCTCGACGTGCAGCCGGGCTGTCTTTACCTTGCGTGCCGAACCCCAGAGCGGTAAAGACAGTCCGATACTCGGTCCCTGAAACTTCTCATCACGGGTAAACTCCCCCATATACCCAACCTTCAGTCCGGGCATACGGCTGCCTTTCGCCACCTTCAGCGACTGTTTCTCAGCCTCTAAATTGCCCTCTGCCAGCAGCAATTCAGGGTGGCGGCATATATTTTCCGCCAGCCATTCATCGAAATCCTGCGTTATGGGCGAGAAGACAAAGGCGGTGTCGGATATCTCTATCGCCTTGCCGCCGTTCATACACTGCAGTTCGCTCAGCAGGTTTTCTTTCATAGTGAGATGCTCGTTGTATTCTGTCTGAAAGAAAAGGGCTGCCTGATGCGCCTTGTTACGCTCGATAATGGTCGCTTCCCCATTGTCAAAGAGCTTGTTGTAAGAAGCAGAAATAATCCTTGTCCTTTCCAGATCTTCGTTAAGATGCTCCATCATGGCATTGCAATACACCACCTCGATGCACAGTTTCCTAACTTTGAGGAGCAACTGCTGACGCACGGAGAGATAGGCAAGGTCGCTGACGCGCTGCATCTCTTTCGCCAGTTTGCGCTTCCTACTTATGACACTCGGGAAGTCAAAGCTTTGGGAAACCTCAAAGCCTATCCTGTTGCCGATGCCGTCAGCCCCGAAGAGATAGTCGAAACCCAACTCCGGATTCTCTGGAGTATATACGTCCTTACTGCTCAGTTTGTCTGCTTCCGTCCTGATACGGGCGGCTTCGAGAGATGTGTTGTTGGCTTCAATGCTGCGCAATATGTCTGAAAAATCCTGTGCTCTGCCGTCAATGGACAATGCAATGAGGAGGAAAAGGAAAAGGTGTTTCATGCTTTTAGCGTTTTTTTTGCTTGATGTAGAGTTCATAGATGATTGGCATTACATAGAGATTCAGCAGGGTGGAGGTGAGCAGTCCGCCCAATACCACGATAGCCATAGGCGACTGTATCTCGTTGCCCGCCTTGTCGCTGTCGATAATCATGGGGATAAGGGCAAGGGCTGAGGTGAGGGCGGTCATGAGTATCGGCGTGACGCGGTCCTGCGCTCCCTCTATGATATGCCGTCTGTCGTGGCATTCTCCCTGGTTGAAGCGGCTGACAAGAAGTATTCCGTTGCGCGTGGCGATGCCGAAAAGCGTGATAAAGCCGATGATGCCGGGGATGCTCAGCACCCAGGAGGTCGTGGCAATGCCGACGACTCCGCCGATAAGTGCCAGCGGAAGTCCCATCATGACGATGCCGGAGAGAGAGAAACTCTTGAATTCTGCGTACAGCAGCATATATATAATAAGGAGGGCGAGGACTGTTGCCAGGACGAGAGTGCGGGTGGCACTCTGTGCGCTCTCGAATTGTCCGCCATATTCCAGGTGATAACCCTCTGGCAGTACGATGTCGTTGCTTATAGCAGACTGTATGTCGGCTACAACCGAACCAACATCTCTGCCACTGACATTGGCGGCAATGACAAGTTTCCGCTGCACGTTCTCACGGCTGATGTTGTTAGGACCAGAGGTGGAAACTATCTTGCAGACCTCCTCTATGGGCACTTTCTTACCGCCACGGATGTCTATCAGCCCACTTCTCACGCCGTCAAGGCTGCCAGTATATTGCGGGGCGAGGCGCAAGATGAGGTCAAAGGCACGCTGACCCTCGTATATCTCACCCACTTTCTCCCCGCTGTAACCCATCACAACGTAGCGGTTGAAGTCCTCCATAGTGATGCCGTAGCGTGCCATGGCGATGCGATTGGGCTGCAGTTGCAGCTGTGGTGTCTCTATCTGCTGGTCCACGTTGACATCAACGCAACCCTCTATGCCTGAGATAGCAGCCTTTATCTTCTGTCCCGTCGCATACATCTCGTTGAGATCGTTGCCGAAGAGCTTGATGGCAATGGAGGCGCGTGTGCCTGAAAGCATATGGTCGATGCGGTGCCCGAGTGGCTGTCCGATGATGCAGGCGACTCCCGGGACGTCAGCCATCTTCTCGCGTATGTCCTGTGTTATCTCCTCTGCGGAGCGTCCCGTGATGCTTTCGTCGAAGTTTACGTCTATCTCACTGGAGTTGGTGGTCTGCGAATGCTCGTCGAGTTCGCCTCTTCCCGTGCGCCGGCTCGTACTCTTCACCTCTTCCACCTCGTGTATCTTCTTCTCAAGAAGGTTGCCGATGCGGTTTGTCTCCATGAGGTCGGTGCCCGGTTGCGTCACTGCCGTAATGGTCAGCGCACCTTCATTGAAGGCCGGAAGGAAACTGCTGCCGAACGTGAAGAGGGTTATCACGGCGAGAATGAGAGCCGCAGCCGTGCCGCCGAGGACGGTACGCTTGTGTGACAGTGCCCATTGCAGGCTCCTGGCATAGCCCTTCATCCATCGGGGAACGGCGGGAGAAGCGTCGTTTTCTTCGATGAAACCGCTGTTTTCTGCAGTCTTGCCCATGCTGTCATAGTGTGGGAGCACCTTCTTTGATATGAGCATCTGGCGACAGAAGAGCGGTGTCACGGTCATGGCCACTATCAGTGACATGGCAAGGGCGATGATATATGTTATCCCGAGCGGCTTGAGCATCCTGCCTTCCATGCCTGAGAGGAAGAACATTGGCGTGAAGGCAACGATGACTATCAGCGTGGCGTTCATGATACTGCTGCGTATTTCCTTCGACGCATTGAAGATGATGCCGACGTATTTCATCCTCAGAGCCTTGCCGTCACGCTCCTCCGGGCCAGGTCTGTATGCCTTCAGCCGCTTATATACGTTCTCTACGTCGATGATGGCATCATCCACGAGGCTTCCGATGGCTATGCACATTCCTCCGAGTGTCATGGTGTTGATTTCCATTCCGATGAGCCGCAGTACGATGATGGTGGCGAGCAGGGACAGGGGGATGGCTACGACGGAGATGACTGTGGTGCGGTATGAGCGCAGGAAGAGGAAGAGAATGATGATGCACAGTACGGCTCCTTCGATGAGAGCCTTGCCTACGTTGTTTACGGAAGCCTCGATAAAGTCCGCCTGCCGGAATATCCTGGTGTCCATTTCTACGTCGGGAGGCAGAGTCCTTGCCACTTCCTTCAGCTTTTCTTCTATCTTTTCAGTCACCTCCAAGGTGTTGATGCTCGGCTGTTTGGAGACAGAGAGTATGACGGTCTCCTTCCCGTTGTGGGATGCCATGCCCATCTTTACGGCAGGGGCAATGGTCACTTGTGCCACGTCGCCGATGGTGATGTTGTCACGTATGAGTGTCAGAGCCATCTCTTCGGGGTCGTTGGTGCGCCCGATGCCACGCAGTGCATACTCGTTGCCGTGGTCGCGGATGACACTTCCCTCGCTGTTCTGGCTCATTGACCTCACAGCCTGCTCCAGTTCTGCCATGCTGATGCCGTAGGAGTTCATCCTGTGAGGGTCGGCAAGCACCTGGTATTGCTTGTAGTCGCCGCCGATAACGGTCACCTGACTGACACCTCCCGTGGAGAGTATTGCCGGCTTTATTACCCAGTCGGCTATGGAGCGGAGGTCCATGAGGGTGGTTGCGGGTTGTTGGTTTCTCATCGACCAGGTCGATGAGCACTGGGTTTTTGGTTGTTGGTTCTGGGCTTCTTGTTCTTTCAATGTCAGTCCTACAAAGAGGATTTCGCCCATCACGCTTGACTGAGGAGCCATCTGTGGCATGATCCCTTCAGGCAGCAGGCCGCCTATGGTGGACAGTTTCTCACTGACTATCTGGCGTGCCCGATATACATCCATGCCCCAGTCAAACTCCACCCATACGAAGGAGTTGCCGAAATTGGAGCCTGAGCGCACCCGTCTGACGTTTGTTGCGCCGTTCAGTGCGGTCTCGATGGGGAAGGTGACAAGGCGTTCCACCTCCTCGGAAGCCATGCCGTGGCAGTCGGTCATCACCACGACGGTGGGGGCGGTGAGGTCGGGAAACACGTCGATGGCCATCTTTTTCATGCAGAAGAGGCCTCCAAGAACGATGAGTATCGTTCCTGCCAGCACCGCTATTCTATGATGTAGGGAGAAATGGATTATTCGGTCGGTCATTGAGTCTGGTTGTTTAGTTGTTTTGTTGTTTAGTTGTTTAGTTGTTTGGTTGTTTAGTTGTTTGGTTGTTTAGTTGTTTGGTTGTTTAGTTGTTTAGTTGTTTGGTTGTTTAGTTGTTTAGTTGTTTGGTTGTTTGTTTTTGTTTTTGTTTTTGTTGTTTAGTTGTTTGTTGTTTGTTTTTGTTTTTGTTTTTGTTTTTGTTTTTGTTGTCTTGTTGATAGCTTTTCTTATTGCGAAAAACAAAAACAAAAACAAACAACCAAACAACCAAACAACAAACTCAATGCTGATGCCCGCTGTGAGGATCGACATTGCCGGTGGCTTGCTGCAGTTTTATCATCACTGCGCCGCGTGTCACGACGGTCTCTCCCTCGTGCAAGCCACGCTTTATCTCCGTCCTGATGCCGTCGCTGACTCCTGTCTCCACCTGTCTCTTCACGTAAGTGTCGGGTTTTACCTGCACGAAGACGAAGTAATTGCCCATTTCTTCAAGCAACGCTGTGCTCTCTATGCACAGTCTCTTCTCTGCGGAGCGGGTGGTGATATACATATTGACGAACGTTCCCGGGACAAGGTCGCTGACGTTGTTCATCTCAAACGTGACGGGAATGAGCGGCGATGACGTGCTTGTCTGCCGTCCGTAGCTCAGCAGGCGGCATCTGGCGTTGGGGATGTTCTCTCCGCTGATCATGTTGATATTGGCACCATCCACCTTCGACAGGTCGCCGTATCTGCTTGCAGGCACCTCTGCTTTGAGTTGCAGCGTGTGTGACTGCGTGATTACTGCTATTGCTTCTCCTGCAGCCACGTACTGTCCGTTGCTCACGAGCAACTGCTTCACGTAGCCGCTGCGTGGTGACGTGACCGTCTGTGTGCCGTTGCCGTAACCTTTCTTCATGGCTTTCAGTGCGGCTTCTGCTGTCTCAAGTGCTGCTTTTGCTGCGGAAAAGTCCGATTCCATCGCCAGTTTCTCCTCTCTCAGCGTCTTTATCCGGTCGTATTCACGCTTTGCACGGTTGTATTCTGCGAGGGCTTGTGCCTGTTGTGCCGAGAGGTTGTTGTCTGCTGTGGCAGAGGCGTCGATGTTGCAGATGGCTTGTCCGGCAGAGATGGCCGCGCCTTCTGTCAGCGAACGTGAGGCAAGGGTGACGATGCCAGCCACCTTTGCCACGGCAGAAACCTCCGAACCCTGCGACGGCTGCACCTGTGCTACGGTGCGTATGACGTTGCCTATCTCTTCCATGCGTGCCTTTGCCGTGGCGAAATCTATTGTCTTGCGCATCTCTTCGGAGAAATGGATGCCTCCCGTGCAGTCCTCTTCCGTGGCTTCTCCGTGCTCCTTGTCGTGATTATGCCCTGCTGGTTCGTTGTCATGTCCGTGGCTTCCCTCAGCCTTTTCTTTTTCGTGGTCGTGTTCATGGTCGTGTCCTTTATGGCTGCAGCTGAGGCATAATGCTGACGCAAGTGTAAGCAGTGAGAGTGATAATGTCTTGTTCATCTATTATGTCGTTTTTGTTAGGTGTACGTATTTCTGGTTCGGTTATACGGTTTTAAGGTTTTACGGTTTTACGGTTGTGGGGTTTTACGGTTATAAGGTTTAGCGGTTTTACGGAAGTTACAGTCAGGCTTTTCAAACCTCCGTAAAACCTCAAAGCCACAAAACCTCAAAACCACAAAAACCTAAGCATCCGAAACTCATTTCCTGCACTTCTCACACAATCCCTTTATGATATATTCAGACTCGATGACGGTAAAGGTGTCGGGGATAGGTACCGGTGGAATCGTGATGTCGTCAAGGCAGACGGTTTTGTGGCATCTGATGCACGTAAGGTGGACGTGTCCCTGATGATGGAGCTCATGCCCGCTTCCGTTCAATCCGCATCGGCACAGGCAGTATTTCTGCTTGCCAGAGCCGTCATCGACATGATGAAGGATGTGGTTTTCCGCAAACAATGCCAGTGTGCGATAGACAGAAGACTCGTCCATGAAAGGCATCTTCTCCAGAATATCCGAAAACGCAAAGGCACCCTGCACGCTTTCATGCAGGGTCTGGAGTACGAGAAGGCGATTCGCAGTCATGCGGATTTTCGCCTGTCTCAGTATTTCTTCATATTTTTTCTGATTCATGACCTGACATTATTTTTCATGGCAATGACAGTGGCTGTTGTGACAGTGGTGACAGAGCGCATTCAGCAGCAATATTCCAAGCACTATGGTGCTGCACCAGTTCAACCACGAAGTAGTTTCCTCTACGCCGCAACAGCCGTTGCACATTGCCGTATGGAACCATTCGGCAGGAAGCAGGTAATCTACCAAGTGCCCCCACAGGATAGCCATGGTGATGATGGAGACGAGGTAGAGTATCAGGGATTTGCGGCCTAATGCCTTGTTAATCACTAATATTGATGCCATGTTGCAGGCAGGGCCGGCCATAAGGAGCACAAGGGCGGCTCCGGGCGTAAGTCCCTTCATCATCAGTGCCACGGCGATAGGAATAGAGCCGGTAGCACAGATGTACATCGGAATGGCTATGCAGAGCACGAGAAGCATACTCAGCTGTGTGTTGTCGCGAAACAAGGCAAAGAAGTCATCCGGCACAAACACGGTTATCAGTCCTGCTATCACAAGACCTACGACAAGCCATTTGCCTATGTCCTCCATCATTTCTACGAATCCGAACCTAAGGGCTTCAAGCATCTTGCCGGCGAATCCTTCGTGACGTGGCTCTCCGTGACTGTGATGACAGCAGCATCCTTTGTTTTCCTTACTGTGCTCATGGTGGCGGCAACAACTGCCTGCCGGAGCTTCGGCCGGACATACCTCATCCTTGTCTCCAAACTTGTTGATCAGCCATCCTCCCATCATGGCATTGCAGAATGCTGCAATGGGACGGATGACGGCAAACGGAAGCCCAAGTATGGAGTAGGTGGCAATGATGCTGTCGATGCCTGTCTCTGGCGTGGCTATGAGAAACGAGGCTGTGGCACCCTTTGATGCGCCTTGTTTCCTCAGCGACATTGCTGTCGGGAGTACTCCGCAAGAGCACAATGGCAGCGGAATGCCGAACAAAGCTCCGTAGAACACTGACCTGAAACCTTTGCCGCCAAGATAGCGGCTATATACCATGCCGGGAATGAATGCGTGCATCACGCCTGCAAGGAAGAAACCCAGCAGGAGGTAGGGCGACATCTGATTGATAAGGTTTAGTATCTCTTGCATGATTGCTGTCCGTTTATGAGTAATCCGGATGCAAAGTTACTCATTCTTTTTTGCAAGTCAAAGGCAATTAGAGGCTTCGGGTTATAGGTTTTTGGTTGTGGGTTGTAGGTTAAGGTGGGTTCTATTAATTCGCTTTGTCATATTTTGGGTTTATTTTCGAGGACAAATTGTAAGTTGAAGAGGGTTTCTGTCCCCCGATAACGGGGGAACCGAAGGGGGTGTAAAGACCATTGACCGTAGCGGGCTACGTGACCGATGAGACTTACGATTTGTACCGAAAAGAAACCAAAAGATGACAAAACGTCAAACCTACATAACTAACATTTTTGACGGTGGGACTATGAAATTGATGAACACTTCTAAAAAATCAGATATGTGTGAATAATTAATAGAACCCACCTTAATAATGCTTGTGCAATGGAGGATTTCTCAAGAGCTGAAGCATACCAAACCAACAACCCACAACCCAAGACCCACAACCCGTGAGCACCTCACCTCTTCCTCGCCACAAGGCGTACGCCGATGAATACCAAAGCCACGGCAACGCCTTGCATCCAGCCTAACGTGGCAATGCCGAGGATGAGGGAGATAATGGTACTCACTACGGGCTGCACATAGTTATATACGCTGACCTGTGTAGGCGTGAGTTTCTTCTGTCCCCGCATCATGAGGATATAGGCGAAATAGGTTGCTCCGAAGACAATAAAGGCTGTTTCTGCCCAATGGCGCAGCGTTATCTCTGCCCAATGCACCTCTGTCAGCGAGGGAATGCCGAGTGGCACAGTGACGCATGAGGCGAACAGAAACATCCATTTCATGCACGTGATGGTGTGGTAACGCCCTATCAGCCGTCCGAAGAGGGCGAGATAGCAGGCAAAGGAGAACTGTGCCGTCATGCAGAGCAGGTCGCCGAAGATGTTGCCGCCGCTGAATCCTGCCGTTCCGGCACTGCCCATAATCAGCGAGAGCGCACCCGTCACGCCGCAGCCTATGCCCAAGAGCTTTCGCCACGTGAGGCGTTCGCCCATGAAGAGTATGCCTATGAGGAGGGTAAAGATAGGCATGGAGGTGGTCACTATGCTTGCGTTGATAGGGGAGGTGAGGCTGAGACCTATGGTATAGCAGCACTGATTGGTCACTATGCCGAAGAGTCCGGCGAGGAAGAAAAGCATGAGGTCACGACGGCTGACTCTCTCGCGTATGCCTGTCAGCAGAGAGGTGAGCCAGAAGCAGAGTGCTCCACCTACGGTTCTGAATACTACCATGTCCATTCCTGTCAGCCCGTGCGTCATGACATCCTTGCCGAGGGGAGCCATGATGCCCCATGTCACTTCGGCGAGGAACATGCAGATGTGGGCTGCCATCAGCGTTGTAAGCTGCATTTTTATCTTTCCCATGTCTTTTCTTCTGAGGGATGTACCCTTGTCTTTATCTTGTTATCCTGTGTTTTTTCGTTGTGTTGTTCTGCCTGCGTTTGGCTCATTTCCTGATATGCGGTCGCTCAAGCACGACGAACAGTGCGAGATAGGCAACTATCAGCACGGTGTTAGCCGCCATGCGGAGTAGCGGGGTGAGTTGTTCCGTGAGGAATGACATCACGCAATACAGTGCTGCCGTAGCGAGGACGTACGTCATGAGGCGTGGCAACTGATAGTCAATGGGGTACTTGCGCTGTCCTATGAGGTAGGAGAGGAGCATCGCCGTGCCGTAGCCTGCCACGCCACCCCAGGCACATGCCGTATAACTGTACTCCGGAATAAACACTACATTCACCAGTATGAGCATCAGGCAGCCTGCTCCTGAAAACCATGCGCCGTAGATTGTCTTGTCGATGAGTTTGTACCAGAATGAGAGATTGAAATATATTCCCATCATTATCTCCGCTACCATGACGATGGGTACGATGCGGATTCCCTCACGGTAGTTCACGTCTATGATGCGTTCCAGCAGCGGCATATAGCCGATGACGCAGAGAAAGGCGAAGAGAGTGAAGATGACGAAATACTTCATCGCAGCCGAGTAGTACTCTTTCTTGTCGCTGTCCTTGGACTTTGCGAAGACGATAGGCTCGTAGGCATAGCGGAAAGCCTGCGTTATCATAGCCATTATCATTGCTATCTTGACGCAACCTCCGTAGATGGCAAGTTCGGACATTGCCGTCGTCTTGTCGGGATAGACGAGGGGGAAGAGCATCTTGTCGAGTGTCTGGTTGAGTATTCCCGCTATGCCAAGCACGAGGATGGGCCATGAATAGCCGAACATACGGCGCAGCAGTGAGGTATCTACGATGCGGAAAGGTATGTTTCTCTCCCGGCAATACTGCCTTGCCGCCACGTGTTCGTGGATAAACTCGGGGATGAAGAAGAATGTTATCAGTCCTGTGCACACGAGGTTGAGGAGGAAGACATACAGCACGTCGGTGATACCGAGATGGACGAAGACTAAAATATTCAGTCCGATGTTCATCATTATGAAGAGCAGTTTCAGCGAAGCGAACTTAATGGCTTTCTTCTTGTATCGCAGGTAGGAGAAAGGTATCGCCTGTATGGCATCGAGGGCTACCACGCACGCCATCAGCAGTATGTATTCCTTATGGTCTCCGTAGCCGATTATGGCACTGATTTCGTCGATGAAACCGAAGATTATTGCGAGGAACGCTGCTGTCAGCGTTCCTACTATGAAGATGGATGTGGAGAAGACGCAGTGGGGGTTCTCTCCCTCTTTGTTGGCAAAGCGGAAGAATGTCGTCTCCATCCCGAAGGTCAGGATTACGAGTGTCAGGGCTACGTAGGCATAGAGGTTGGTCACTATGCCGTAGTTTCCTCCTTCTGCCGTGAAGACGTATGTGTATAATGGTACGAGCAGGTAATTCAGGAATCTTCCTATTATGCTGCTCATGCCGTATATCGCCGTGTCCTTCAGTAATGCTTTTAGATTTGCCATTTTCTTCTTATTATTATTCTTTCACGCAGATTCCGCAGATTCCGCAGATTTTCTTTTATCAGGTTTTTTATCAAGAATTTAAGAATTAAAGAATTTTTCTTTGCATGAGTAATCTCAATTAGGGACTTCTTAAATTTCTCGCAAGCTCAAGGAAACTCCTTCCCGTTGGTCAGTGGGTCCTACGAACAAGTCTCTTAAATTCTTGAAAAAACATCTCAAGTAGCCATTGCATTTTTTTCTTTTATCAAGAATTAAAGAATTAAGGAATTTTTCTTTGCATGAGTAGTCTCAATTAGCGACTTCTTAAATTCTTAAATTCTTGATAAAAACATCTCAAGGAGCCATTGCATTTTTTCTTTTATCAAGAATTAAAGAATTAAGGAATTTTTCTTTGCATGAGATAGTCTCAATTGGGGAAATTCTTAAATTCCTTAATTCTTGATAAAAAGAAAAAAATCTTGATAGGAGCTGAGTCACTGACAGCGACCGGGGGCAATAGTGAAAGAGAATGACTTGTTGCCATAGTGGATGCGATACTGAGGCAGAGGCCAAGCACCCCAGGAGTTCTCGCCAGCTACACCAGAATGCTCACCGTCAAGGAAGAGATTCGTGCAGGAAGACTTTGAGAGCTGATAGCTGTGACGCTGCTCTTTGTCAGCACCATCGTCCAGTTCCTCCGTGTCGAAATGCAGGGCAGAGGCATAGAAAGGCTTAGGAGAGGTGATGAGGAAGCCTGCATTGTCCGCTCCTGACTGCCGCCACCAGCGGATGTCGCTCTTCGTACCGCTCTCCTGAGGACGCATATATGGGAAATACTGCTCGTCAGCCGTCTGACTGTAGATGCCGATACGCATGCACTCCTTGCGGTCGGAGTAGTTCTCTATCGGTCCGCGACCGTAGTATGTGCTTCGGTCCATGTCGTAAGGTAACTGCATCACCATGCCGAAACGGAACATATCGCTGACCTTTACCGAGTCGCTGGCAAGGAGATTCTCGGTCACTGTCAGTCGTCCGCTGACGGCGTCAAGGCTATATATGACGGCAAGCTCTGCGCTGACGGCGGGCAGGTCATAGACGGCGGTGACCTTGACGGTCTTCTCTTTCTTGAGGTTCTCTGCGACGAATGTCTTTGCTTTCAGTTCGATGTCTTTCCAAGCCTTGAACTTCTGGTGCAGCTTGGCACCCATGTCGTTGTCCGTTGGGGCGCGCCAGAAGTTGGGTTTCAGCGTCCGTCCCTCGCTGAGCACGGTGCAGCCGTTGGCGGAATATTCCGTGATAAGCCCCGTTGTCTTGTCGAAAGAGATGGATGCATTGTCGGAAATGACGCTCATCGTCGTCTCCTTCTTCTTGTCGATGACCTTTACCTTCACTTTCTTCTCATCCACGCCAGAGCGCAGTGACGGGCATTCAGTCTTTTTCTCACCCTCTTTCACCTTTATCTGTGCGTAGGCGACGACCTGCTGCGGCTTCATGAGAGGCTCGGCATCCTTCAGCATGAAGTCGATGTTGAGGAAGCCTTCGCCTGCCACCTTGGCTATGTCAGCAGGCACGGCGACGCATCCTGTCGCCTGCGGAGCAACGTCGAGATTGTCGATGAAACCGCCGGAAACTGCCTTTCCGTCGCTCATCAGAGTCCATCTCATGCGCACATTGGAGAGGTCACGGAAGAAGAACTCATTCCTTACATCTACATATACCTTGCCGTCAGCTACGCCCTTCTTGCCGTTCAGCGTAGCCCACACGTTCTGATACTGGTAAGCCACCTCGTAGGCGTGAGGGTTATACTGGCGGTCGGGACCGATGATGCCGTTGCAGTTGAAGTTGTTGTCGCTCGGGTCATAGTCGTTATAGTCGCCTCCGTACGTGTATTCTATCTTCCTGAGCTGCTCGTAGGTCATCGTCTCCGGCTGTATGCTCATCGGCTTCATGGGCTTGCGGTGCAGAGCCTGGTCCTGGAAATCCCAGTCGAAGCCGCCCTGGAACTTTGGATATTTGCGCACGAGGTCCCAGTAATCCTTGAGGTTGCCGCCGGAATTGCCCATCGTATGGTTGTATTCGCACTGTATCAGCGGCTTCGCCGACTTCGGGTCCTTGGCGTATGCCTCGCAGCCTGCCACGGAATAGTACATCGGGCAGAAGATGTCGGTGTTGTCGCTCGTCTTGCATCCTGCCTCATACTGCACGGGGCGGCTCTGGTCCTGCGACTTTATCCATTGGTATGCAGCCATGAAATGCTCGCAGTTGGCTGTCTCGTTGCCGAGGCTCCACGTCACGATGGCGGGGTGGTTGAAGTAAGTCTTCACGTTGTGCTGGTTGCGTTCCATTATCTGCTTCGCAAACTGCGGGTCGTTGGACTCTGGTTTTTTATGATAGAGGAAACCGTGTGACTCCTGATTGGCTTCTGCCACGAGGTAGATACCGTACTTGTCGCACAGCTCATACCAGCGGGGGTCGTCGGGATAGTGGCACGTACGCACAGCATTGATGTTCAGACGCTTCATTATCTCGATGTCCTGTATCATGCGTTCCACGCTGACCACGTAGCCGCCGTCGGGGTCAAGCTCGTGACGGTTGGCACCTTTGACATACACTGCCTTGCCGTTGACAAGGAACTGCGCATCCTTTATCTCCACTTTCCTGAAGCCTGTCTTCACGGATGTCGCCGCCACGGGGACGGACTTGCGCCCTGCCGTAGCCACCTTTGCCACGAGGGTATATAGATAAGGTTTCTCCGCAGTCCACGTCCTGGCATCTTTTACCTCCATATCCACCACAGCCTTGCCGTCCTTCACGTCCTTGACGGCTTTCTCGGCTACTGTCTTTCCCTCAGCATCGAGGAGCGTGAAGACCACGTCCGTCCTGCCTTTCACCGTGGCATCGACGTGCAGTCTGCCGTCACGGTAGCCGTTGGTGAGGTCGGGAGTGACGCGGATGTCCTCTATTGCGTATTTCGCATTGCGGGCATAGAGGTAGTTCTCACGTGCCGTGCCGGAGAGTCGCCAGAAGTCTTGGTCCTCGCACCATGAGCCGTCGCACCAGCGGAACACCTGGAAAGCGATGAGGTTCTCACCTTTATTTATATAAGGTGTGATGTCAAACTCCGTGGCCACCTTGCTGTCTTCGCTGTAGCCTACGAACTGTCCGTTGACGTAGAGGTAGATACATGAGGTGACGCTGCCAAAGTGGGCGATGACCTGCTTGCCCTCCCAGTCGTCGGGAATGGTAATCTTGCGGCGGTAGGAGCCTACGTGGTTGTCCTTTACGGGCACGGCAGGCGGCATATTGTCGAAGTGTCCTCGCCATGCAAAGCCTACATTGACGTATTCCGGGTCGCCGAAGCCGTTCAGTTCCCAGCATCCCGGCACGGGCATCGTGCCCCATGAGCTGTCGTCGAGGTCCGTCAGGTAGAAGTCCGTAGGGCGTTGGTCAGCATTCTCCACCCAGCGAAACTTCCATGTTCCGTCGAGCGAGAGGTAGTTACCTGACTTCGTCTTGGCTGTCCAGTCGCCGCACAGCAGTGCCGTCTCCTTTGCGTCGAACGGAAAGAAGTCGGTGTGCATCGGCAGCCTGTTGACCTCATTGACCTGCAGGTCGTGCCATTCCGTGAATGTTACGTCGTCTTTTGCGCTGACATTGCTCACTGCGAGCATTGCCATTGCGATGGATAGTAGTCGTATTCTCATAGCGAAAAAGGTGAATATTTGTAATTATTTTGCAAAAGTAATCATTTTTTCCTTACAATACAAATTAATTCTCTTTTCTTCCCACAGATTTTTTTTCTTCCCACAGATTTCTCAGATTTCTCAGATTTTTTTTCTTCACGCAGTTTTTTTTTTTCACGCAGATTACGCAGATTTCGCAGATGGAGATTAGGAAAGGGAGAATGCCGGGAGGGCGGGCTGAAAGC
>CALZJQ010000030.1 GCA_945787895.1 uncultured Prevotella sp.
GTCCTTATACAATTCATTTTCACAGCTATTGGTTGCCTGATTGGTCATGACTGGAGTGATTAAAGGTGGGTTCTATTAATTCCCACCGTCAAACCTATATAAATAACATTTCTGACGGCGGGAATTAATAGGACCCACCTAAATTGAGACAGTTCGTGCTTTGAGACGTTTTTACCCCCAAAAAGAGAGTCTGAACTGATTTTGTTTGTTTCAGTTAGACTCCCTTACTTGATTACTTAAATCAACGCTAAAAAGGTAGACACCCTCACAAGTGCCTACCTTTATTATATAATAATGTATAGAAGATGGTACCCGAAACTAATCTATAACAATAACTAAAGTTGACGAACTCAAGCAAATTTCAATAAAAATCGCTAAAAAATAGGATATTGTGCTGGAGTGCTGATACGACAATGGATTATTTTGATTACCTTTGCACTTGATATGAACGTCCCCTATGAACGTCCCCTAAAGGGTCTTGAATGATGGTCAACTGACTGATTCTCTTAGATGAATGATAATCGAGTGGGAATAGCAGATGTCTGTTTTGTCCTATTGTCGGACGGATTTTATGCTCTATGTAACTGATTGTTAATCAATGGAATATAAAAAGCGTTGATATTGCTGCGTAAAAGCTGTGCTTTTGCAGGGTAATATCAACGCTTTTGTCGTGTAATATCGCTGATATTGTGTCGCAATATCAGCGATATTCATTTTGTCCTATTCTGACGTGCAGGGATTGCCGGGATGTTTGTCCGCAGGAAACATGACTAATAGGTGACATACCAGTTAGGGCGTTCCGTGTCTGCAAGCACGCGGCCGATTTCATATTCGTCGGGATTGACATGATGCGCCCATGCTGTTCTCTGCGACATATCTATGGCATGGCCGTCGAAGTCTTCGTTGTTGGCTTCGCCGTAATATGTGGTCTTTTCCTTGTTGGCATCACCCCAGTTGTGCCAACCGGCGGGATTGATGAATTTTCCCATGGTGCAGTCGATGAAGACTGTCTTGGCGAATGGCCTCCAGGGACGGCCGAGATATATGCCGCTGAGGTCTTTCTCCGCAGTGATGCGGCAGTAGCGGAATACGTAGCCGAAGGGTGTGCCTTCAGGAGTGGACGCTGCCGTGATGTAGCCGCGGTTGAGGCAATGGATGTGACAGTTGTCAAAATATGCTGTTGATGAACCGAAGATAAAATCGACGGTGCCTTCGATGTAGCAGTTCTTGTAAAGTTGCTTCGACTGTTTGCCGAAGGTGTAGAGCGTGTCTTGGAATCCTTTGAACTTGCAGTTGATGAATAGGCAGCGCTTGCCTGCCACGAACATGGCTACTGCTTGCCCTACAGGTCCTGCAGTGTTGGCGAAGGTGATGTTCTCCGCACGGAAGTCGGGAGAAAAGACGTAGAAGGAAGCAGAGCCTGACGTGCCTTTGTCTTCGCCGAAAATGTTCTTTTTCTGTGCGAAATCATCATATTGGATGATGGTGGTCTCACGGTTCTGTCCTATCAGCACTATGTCTGACTTGCTTTCCGGAATGACTACTTTCTCCTTGTAAACGCCGGCCTTGACAAACAGCCGGGTCTGTTTCTTCCTGTAGTCGGGCACTGCGTTGATGGCTTCCTGAACGGTAGTGTAGTCTCCCGTACCGTCTGCCGCAATGATGAAATCAAATGTGTCTGCCTTTGCCACTATGGCAAGGAGGCTTAGGATGAGGGTTAATGTCGTTTTCATGTATGGTTTTGTTGTTTTGTTGATAGTTCGTAGTTATGGGTTGTTGTTTTTTTTTGTTGTGGGTTGGTTTGTCTTACTCAGTGAGAAATTCTCCATTGGGAAACATTCCAACCAAAAACCCACGACCAGAAACCAGGAACTTCCCACTATCCGTCACTCCAACCCCGCTTCCTTCAAGGCTTCGGCCCGCTCGATGCAGGTGCCGCATTTGCCGCAGGGAGTGTCTCCTCCCTTGTAGCATGACCACGTCTCGTCATAGTTTATGCCGAGGAGCAGTCCTCTGCGGGCTATCTCTGCCTTTGTGATATTGGTATAAGGGGCTAGGATGCTGACATTGATGTACGTTCCTGCTTTTGTGGCGGCATCGAAAGCCTGGATGAACTCTGGCCTGCAATCGGGATAAATCGTGTGGTCGCCACCATGATTGGCTATCAACACGTGCTGCAGTCCGCGGCTCTCGGCGATGCCTGCCGCTATGGACAGCATTATTCCGTTGCGGAAGGGAACGACGGTGGATTTCATGTTGGCATCGGCATAATGTCCTTCGGGAATTTCTTCTCCGCCCTTGAGCAGGCTCGACTGGAAATAGTCTGTCATGAATGCGAGGGGTATCGTGATGTGGGGAATCCCCAGACGCTCGCAGTGTAGCCTTGCAAAAGGTATCTCTTTGGCATTGTGTTTCGATCCATAGTCGAAACTGATGGCAAGGGCAATGTCGTCCTTACGCTCGTAAAGCAGAGTGACGGAGTCCATTCCTCCGCTTACTATTATCACTGAATTTTTCATTGCTGTTTTGTTGTTTGGTTGTTTTGCTGTTTTGTTGTTTGGTTGTTTTGTTGTTTGGTTGTCTTGTTATTTGTACGTCTTTTCAATGGAGTCGAATGCAATCAACAAAACAACAAAACAACCAAACAACAAAACAACAAATCAATACGCCCCCTTGTCAGGGTGGATGACGCTCCAGGCAGTCATGAAGATAATCTTGATGTCAAGCCACAGGCTCCAGTGCTCTATGTACCAGATGTCCTTCTTTATGCGACCTTCCATCTGCCACAGCTCTGGCGTTTCACCGCGAAATCCCGTCACCTGTGCCCAGCCGGTGATGCCTGGCTTGGAAATATGGCGCACCATGTATTTCTTTATCAGGGCAGAGTATTTCTCTGTATGGTAGAGCATATGGGGGCGCGGGCCTACTACGCTCATGTCTCCTTTCAGTACGTTGTAGAATTGTGGCAGCTCGTCAATGTTGGTCTTGCGCATGAAATTGCCGAAAGGAAACTTCCTCGGGTCGTTCTTCGTAGCCTGAAGCTTGTCTGCTCCGTCGTTGACGTGCATGGAGCGGAACTTGTAGCAGAGGAATGTCTTGCCGTTAAGTCCTGTCCTTTCCTGCTTGAAGAAAATGCCTCCCGGGCTCTGTATCTTGATGATAAGGGCGATGACAGGAATGAAAGGCAACAGGAAGATTAGCACTATGCTGCTTAACACTATGTCAAACAGACGCTTTATCATGCGGTTGACGGCAAACTGGAGAGGCTCGTGATAGTTTGTGAATACGATGGAATTGCCTAGCTTCTCTGGATGCAGCGACAGCTGGATGCCGTGGAAGATGATTGGGACGTAGAAGAAATGGGTCATGCTGCGGTCGCAGTATTCCATTATCTCACGTATCCTGTCCTCCTGATTGTGGGGAAGGCTGCAGAAGAGTTCGTCGGTATGGCAATACAGGCTGGTGACTCCATTGAGGAGGTTTGTCAAATCAGAATAGCTGCCCAGTCTCTTCAGTTGCTTGGGAGCGTTCTCCATATCCTCGTCGCTGTAATATCCCAGCATCCTGTAGCCCGTTGCAGGGTCTGACAGTATCTCGTCATATATCAATAACAGTGAAGGGTCGTTGCCTACAAAGAGCACCGTCTTCGTGTTCCTGCCCAAGGCTCTCAGTTTTCCAAGGACTAATCTTTCCAGAAATCTCATGGCGAGGAATGCCGCAAACATACAGATACACAGGACAATGCCGAAATTGGAATATTGTCCGCTGTTTCCTGCTATACGGAAAACTATGATAAACATCCATACGAAGCAGAAGGTGAACTTCATTATCCGTTTGGAAATCTGATACATGTTCACCTTTCTGTAATGCAATATCGGAGGAAAAAGCATGGATGTCAGCAGCACACACAAGGTGAGGACCACCAATGCCGCCTTCGGACGGTAGAACAGCAGCGATGGCATTATGGAATTGTAGCATTCCGTCATGATCAGGAATACCGCATCTGCCAATATCACGTCCAGTATGATAATCAGATATTTCGTGAGTGTATGTGCCCTGGCTTTCAGCATGTGATGATATGGTTGTTTAGTTGTTTAGTTGTTTAGTTGTTTGGTTGTTTGGTTGTTTAGTTGTTTAGTTGCTTGGTTGTTAGCTGGTCTCCATTGCAAGTAAAAACAACAAGACAACAAACCAAGAAACAACCGGTATTCTTCGATCTGGTCGAAGAACAAACAATCAATCAACCAACCAACCCAAAAACCTCCTGCAAAGTTAATAATATTTTTCCGTAAAATAGGAAATAGAGTAAAAAAACGTATAAATATTCATTTTTTTCTTTTTTTTTGAGTAACTTTGCGGGCGAATTGACAAAATACATAAATATAGTATATGGGATTTTTATCAAATTTGTTCGGAAAAAAAGAAACTGAGGAAAAGGTAGGCGGAATGCAGGACTACATGACTCTCATCCGAGTATATTTCCAAGCTGCCATTGCCGCGCAGGTAGGTATCACGAATATTGGAATGCTGCCAGACCTCAGAGTATTCAAAGCCACATTCAAGGTGCCGACAGAGCACAACAAGCTCGGTGTCGGGGAAAAGAATAAGTGTCGCAAGATGTTGAAGGAATTGTTCGGGCACGACGACGCTTTCTTCAAGGAGATAGACAAGAGCATTTCCCGTAATTGCAGGAAACTGCAGGATGTGCAGCCTTATATGCTCCAGTTCCAGGGATTTACACAGGACTTGATGATGCTTATGGGCAACTTGATGAAGTTTAAGCTGCGCATACCGTCTTTCTTCAAGAGCGTTATCCGCACGGCGACGGAAAAGACTGTGAATGAAGTGTTCACAAAAAATGACTTTACTGATCCTGCAACTTTGAAATCTGTAGTGGCAGTGAGGAAATACAACGAACGCTTGAAATTCTCGCAGGATTGGGTAGTAGATTTCGTTTATCAAGTAGTAATGCTTGACAAGAAGGAAAAACAACCAGCCCAAGAATAACCTTTTTCGCTATTCAGGCGAAGCGATAATTATTCATTCACATTGGATGGAAATGAAAAAAAGTGAGTAAAAGTTTTGATTTTTCTTGGTAAAACCAATGAATTTCGCTAACTTTGCCACCAAATTCGTTGTGAATAATGCCTACAAAAGAAACTGACATAACGACCTTTACCACCAGAGTGCGCCAGTTGATACTCAAGTATCAAGAGGTGAGCAAGGAAAATACTGAGTTGTATGCCATGGTGGATGCGCGCGACAAGGAAATTGCCGAGCTGAAAAAGAGCGTGTCAGATTGGGAACGTGAATACAGGACGTTGAAGATGGCGAAGATGATAGAGGTGTCGGATGGAGACCTTGAGGCTGCAAAGAGCCGAATATCAAAGCTTGTTCGAGATGTCAATCAGTGTATCACGCTGCTGAGCGAGAAATAGGTTGCAGGTTGCTTTGTTGTATTTGTTGTTATGTTGTTTAGTTGATTAGTAGATAGTGTTCGTCTCATTTGCGCCACAAGCCAACTAAACAACAAAATAATCAGGCAACAATACAATCCCACCAACCAGGCTCTTCCTCCAACAACAAAAAAATAATAACCGACAAAACCACAGTTGGCTATGGCAGAAGTAATCAAAGAGAAGCAACGCATCAATCTACATATTTATGATCTTGATATTTCCATTACTGTAGATGCTGACCAAGAACAGTACTATCGTGAGGCTTGTAGTTTCATTAACGATAGACTGAATGCCTATTATAGCGCATATAAGGGGCGAAAGGCAGAGAAGGAAATACTATATTATGCAATGATAGATATGGCTCTGCGCTTTGTCATGGAGGCTAAGCGTAATGATGTAAAGCCTTATGAAGATGTTCTCCGCAAACTTACTTCTGAGATAGAAGCTGCGCTTTAGTTGTATTTCGTAACTTATTAATTAACAAATTTTTAGAGAACATCAAAACAATAACTTTTTTTAATCTTTATGGTATATGTTATAATAATGACCGTGGCTGCCCTTATCATCGGCGGTCTTGCAGGTTACTTGATTTTCCGTTATGTACTGAAAGGAAAATATACTGAGATGATAGAAGCCGCTGAGAAAGAGGCTAACGTGCTGAAAGAGAAGAAACTCCTTGAGGTAAAGGAGAAGTTTATCAACAAGAAGAGCGAACTGGAGAAAGAGGTTCAGCAGCGCAATCAGAAGATACAGCAGAGCGAAAATCGACTGAAGCAGCGTGAGATAAGCCTCAATCAGCGCCAGGAGGAACTGGGACGCCGCCGACAGGAGGTGGAGCAGTACCAGCAGCGTGTAGATAATGAGAAGAAGCTTCTTGCCTTGAAAGAGGAAGAACTCGAGAAATTGCAGCTCAAAGAGCGGGAGAAACTCGAGGAACTCTCAGGACTCTCTGCCGACGAAGCACGTGCAAGGCTTGTGGAAAGTCTGAAGGATGAAGCGCGTACCAATGCAGCCGCTTACATCAATGAGATAATGGATGAGGCAAAACTCAATGCCAATCAGCAGGCAAAGAAAATTGTCATACAGACCATCCAGCGTGTGGCTACCGAGACTGCAGTGGAAAATTCTGTCAGTGTCTTCCATATAGACAATGATGAAGTCAAGGGACGCATCATCGGTCGTGAGGGAAGAAACATCCGCGCGCTTGAGGCTGCCTGCGGAGTGGAAATCGTTGTCGATGACACTCCAGAGGCTATCGTCATTTCTGCATTTGACCCCATACGCCGTGAAGTCTGCCGTCTGGCACTCCATCAGCTCGTGGCTGACGGAAGAATACACCCAGCTCGCATCGAGGAAGTGGTGGCAAAGGTGAAGAAGCAGCTTGACACGGAGATTATCGAGACTGGCAAGCGCACCACCATCGACCTCGGTATTCATGGACTCCACCCTGAGCTTGTACGCATCGTAGGTAAGATGAAGTATCGTTCTTCTTATGGTCAGAACCTTCTCCAGCACGCACGTGAGACTGCAAACCTCTGTGCCGTGATGGCTTCGGAGCTTGGACTCAATCCCAAGAAGGCAAAGCGTGCAGGATTGTTGCACGATATTGGTAAGGTGCCCGACGAGGAAAGCGAACTGCCGCACGCTCTCTATGGTGCTAAGATAGCTGAGAAATACAAGGAGAAGCCTGACATCTGCAATGCTATCGGTGCACACCACGACGAGATGGAGATGAACACAATGCTTGCTCCTATCGTGCAGGTGTGTGATGCTATCTCTGGTGCGCGTCCTGGTGCTCGTCGTGAAATCGTAGAGGCATATATCAAGCGTCTCAATGACCTCGAGGCTATTGCCATGAGTTATCCTGGCGTTACCAAGACGTATGCCATACAGGCTGGACGCGAGCTTCGTGTCATTGTCGGAGCAGACAAGATGAGCGATGCGGAGACTGAGGCTCTGAGCGGAGAGATTGCTACAAAGATACAGACCGAGATGACATATCCTGGACAAGTGAAGATAACGGTTATCCGTGAGACACGTTCCGTAGCATACGCAAAATAGTACAAAACAGACATCAATGATATTACGCTGCAAAAGCGTTGATATTACCGAGTAAAAGCTATGCTTTTGCAACGTAATATCAACGCTTTTGTTAATAGTGCTGATAAACAGAGAGTTACGATAATGTTCAAAATGTCGGGGAATAGGACAAAATCGCTATCGGGGCGTTTCGTCAAGGCGAGACGACAGGGACTGCAACGGAGCCTTCATCACCTTGCCGATGGCGAAATTCTCAAGCCGTGCGGCCTTTTCAAGTTGCTCTCGGTAATAGAAAGCTATACTGCCCACGAAGTTGACGGGAAGGTCAGGTCGTCCATAATGACGGACATTGCGCTGGAAAAAGAGTCGGAAACAGTCGATAATCATAGTCTCTATCCATGAGTTTTCCTCTATATGTTTATGTATAAACGTAGAGAGGGATGCAAGAAAGCGGTTGGGTACAGGCTCACGATATACCCATCGAATGATTTCCTCTAATGTAAGTCCTGTCTCTTTCTCGAAGACGGGGATAAAGTCTTGATGTTGCCCTTTGTATAGTTCGCCGATAAAAGTCTTTCCTATCACTGCTCCACTGCCTTCATCGCCGAGAATATATCCCATTGGCGAGACGTTGCCGACAATCTCTTTGCCGTCGTAGAGGCAAGAGTTAGAACCAGTGCCGAGTATGCAGGCAATGCCTTCTGAGTCGCCACACAATGCTTTAGCTGCTCCGAGTAGGTCACTTCCAACCTCTACTACCTTCACATTAGGGAACACGTCTCTCAAAATTTCTTCCATTATCGGACACATGGCGGGTGTACATCCTGCTCCATAGTATCGGATGACATTTATTTCTGTTTTTGCGATAGTCTCTCTTAGGTGAGGGATGAGTTGTGAAAGCAAAATATCCTTTATTTTTATGGTGTCCATGTGGTAAGGATTTATACCTTGTGTGGATATTTTAAGCACTTTAGAATTATCTTCGACGAGACACCAATCAGTCTTTGTGCTTCCGCTGTCGGCAATAAGTTCCATGTCGATTTATATTTTGTTTTGGAATAAAAGAATATGAATTGTCATCGCAAAAGTAGTAAAATAAAATGATATTATGCCATAAAGAGCAAGTTTTTTTGTAATTTTGCGGTCGGAAAGAAAAAAACAGACAAGAATAATGCTAAAAAGGATATTACTTCTTCTGACGATAATGTCGGGTATCATGATGCAGGCTCACGCAGTGCTGAAGGAGGACAGTCTCTCCAATACGCTCAGTCTCCTGCGTCAGGAACTGATAAAGTATCATGATGAGTTTTCTGCCCGCCAGGCGGCAAACACCGCTTCCAACCGTCGTGTGCTCTCCACTCTCATGGAGGCAGTGCAGCGCAGTAACCAGAATGCCCTGATGCTCTATTCTCAAAGAGACGGTTATGTCTTTGACCTCGCTTACGCCTGTCATGAGGCGATAGAGCAGTATCGGGAGTTTGAGAGTCATCTTGTTCCTTTCCGTTCCTTCGTTGACAAGGCAGACGGAGAGGTGGAACGCTATGACAGTCTCATAAACAGCCTGCGCGCCATGCCGGAGAGAGTGCTTGGAAAGCAGGGAAGGACGGACCGGAGCGTCTGTCTCGCAGTGGCGGTAAACACGAGGAGGATGCTCGTGGAGAACCAGCAGCAGCTCTCGGAGTACATCTACTATTACCAGATGACGGAGCGGCGCCTGCGCAATCTTAACACCTATGCTTCCAAACGCTATGAGGATATTCAGAACAGCATATTCCGCAATGGAGGCGACTCTTACCTGACCATACTCTCCCGCTTCGGAAACTACCTTGCACAGACGAAGGAAAGCATCACGGGCAAGTATTTCCAGAAGACGAGGGTGCTGTCGCAGTGGGATTCGCGCTTCATCTTCGGACTCTTCGGCATCATCTTCATCTACGGCATCGTGTCAGTGATTCTCTGCCAGTTGGTCGTGAGGATTGTCCTGACCCGCCTTGTGGCAAACGGAAGGTTCCGGTCTGTCTCTGAGTGGTTCATGCAGAAACGGTTCTGCATTATCCTTGCTTCCACGATGGTGACCTTTGCCATGATATTGGGTGTTGTCCGCCTCATGTCACATCAGAACTTCATTATAATGGCATCCAACCTCCTTGTGGAGTATGCCTGGCTGCTCAGTGTTATATTCATATCATTGCTGATCCGAGCCAAGTCGGAGCACGTGAAGAGTGCTTTCCGTATATATTCTCCACTGATGGTCAATGGATTCCTGGTCATCAGTTTCCGGATAATCCTGATACCCAATGCTCTCGTCAACCTTATCTTCCCTCCTTTGCTTCTCGTCTGTACGCTCTGGCAGTGGAGTGTCATAAGGCGTTGCCGCAATAGTGTGGATGTCAGCGATATGTACTATGCCTGCATATCCCTTTTCGTCTTCCTGACATCCCTCGTCTGCTCCGTGTTGGGCTACACGCTGCTCTCTGTCCAGATACTGATATGGTGGATAATGCAGCTCACCTGCATCCTTACCATCACCTGTATGCGTGACTGGTTCAAGGAGTATAGCCGTCGTAAGCATATCAACAAGCTGCCTGTCACGCGCAATTGGCACTATCATCTCTTCTCAAAGGTTTTCATTCCGATAGCAGCTACTCTCTCATTGTTGATAAGTGTCTATTGGGCTGCCGATGTGTTCAATCTCTCACAATTAGCTAAACAGCAGTTTACGGCTTTTTTCCTCAATGAGAATGGTGTGCGACTGAGCGTATGCAATATCTTCACAGTAATCATCCTGTGGTTTGTGTTCAAATATATCAATGACACAACGAAGGCCTTTGTCGCACTGATCTATACCAGGCGCAACGCACAAACTGCCGCTTCACGCATCGCAATGGTAAACAATGTCATGCAGGTCATAGTATGGGGAGTATGGCTCCTGGTCAGCCTTGCCATTCTCCATATCAGCAACCAATGGATTCTCATCATCGGTGGAGGACTGTCAACAGGTGTCGGATTTGCCTCAAAGGATATCATCGAGAATATCTATTACGGAGTCTCCCTGATGGCAGGACGTATTCGCATCGGCGATATGATAGTCTGTGACGGCATACGAGGTAAGGTGACAAGTATCTCATATACCAGTACGATGCTTACGGCTACGGATGGCTCTGTCATTGCCTTTACCAACTCACAGTTGTTTGCCAAGAATTATCAGAATATGACGCGAAATCATGGTTGGGAATGCCATATCCTTGATGTCGGAGTGGCTTACGGTACAGACATCAGAAGGTGTAAGCAACTGATTCTTGATGCTGTTTCCCAACTCGAATGTATCAACAAAGAGAAAGGCGTCAAGGTCGTATTGAAAGAACTCGGTGACTCAGCCCTGATACTTAAGGTTCTTGTCTGGGTAAGGGTAGAGACTCAGTTCCTCGATGATGGCACTATCCTTGAAAGCATCTACAATACCCTTAACGATAATAATATCGAGATACCATTCCCACAGACGGACGTACATCTGAGGAAATAGTTCTGTCGTAGTACTTGGTTGTCGGTTGTTGGTTTTAGGTTATTGGTTAGAAATGCTTTTCTAATGGAGTCTTCCTCAAGAAGTAATGGTAACTCAACCGACAACCGACAACCGACAACCGACAAATAGGTACTCTTCGACCAGGTCGGAGAGAAAAAAACACCAAACCACCAATCAACCAAATGAAATACATTTCAGGACTGATTTTGTTAATGACCTTCATGGGCATGAGAGCCCAGACATCCGACTCACTCATAGTAGAAATAATGCGTAACGAGGGAGTGACGTTCTCCCATGACAACAGTGTTACGCTACTGACCTCAGGCAGAGAGAAATTTCAGGATATGTTCGCTGCCATACGACAGGCAAGGAAGAGCGTACATTTGGAATATTTCAATTTCCGCAATGACTCGATAGCCAATGCCCTCTTTGACCTCCTTGCAGAGAAAGTAAGTCAAGGCGTGGAGGTGCGAGCACTTTTCGATGGTTTCGGCAACGACTCCAACAACAGACCATTGAGGGCAAAACACGTAGAGTATCAGCGTAGTCGTGGAATACAACTCTATGAGTTTGACCCCGTGCGTTTCCCCTGGGTCAATCACGTATTTCACCGTGATCACCGCAAGATAGTAGTCATTGACGGGCAGATAGCCTATACCGGTGGCATGAACGTGGCAGACTACTACATCCACGGCACGGAGGTAGTAGGCGAGTGGCATGATATGCACTGCCGCATAGAGGGAGAAGAGGTGAACACCCTGCAGCGAATATTCCTCAGAATGTGGAAGCGCGTGACAGGCGAAGAGGTCAAGGGAGATGCGTATTTCCGTTCGGAGAAGAAAGAAAGCCATTTCATTGGGCTCAAGCCGGATACCACCTCAACGGCAGGAAACAAGATGGTAGGCATCGGCAACCGTGAGCCGCACCGTTCGCCCAAGGTGATGAGACGGTTTTATGTCGGTGCTATAGAAAGTGCAAAGGACAGCATCTTGCTCCTTAACCCTTACCTTACGCTGACACACTCAGTGAAGAAAGCCATCAAGCGTGCTCTCAAGCGTGGAGTGAAGATACAGGTCATGCTGGCAGAAAAGAGTGACATACCCCTGACTCCTGACTGCGCTTTCTACAATCTCCACTGGATGATGAAGAAAGGAGCTGACGTATGGATATTCCAAGGAGGATTTCATCATACGAAAGTCATCATGGTCGATGGCAGATTCTGCACCGTAGGCAGTACTAATCTCGACGCCCGCTCGCTCAGATGGGACTATGAAGCAAATGCTGTCATCATCGACCGTGAGACGACTCAGGAGCTTACCTCGCTTTTCCAAAAGGACAAGGAGCGCAGTTTTCTCTTGACAAGGGAAAACTGGAAGACGTGGAAGAGCCGCGGTCAGCGTTTCAAATGCTGGTTTGCACACCTTTTTGCTACGTGGCTCTAATACTTTTGGATTATAACGTAATATCTGATATTCAGTGTATTATAATTGCGCCTTGCTTGATTTTTGTCAAAAAAATATGGCATTGTGCCTAAATTGCCGTGAAAAAACTTGCACATGATGAAGTATATACGTACCTTTGCAACGTGTTTTTCATAGTATTAGATTTAAGGTTAACAAAGGTTGGGTCACAGCGGTGACCCTTTTTTTATGCCTTTATCTTTCCTGTCCCTTTCCCAGGTATCTTCCCATTATAAATAAATGTACATCTTACTTATGAAATAAATCTTTATTCAGCGGTTCTGCTTATGTTTTTCATAGAACCAATATTTGCTGTTTGTAAGGTCGCTTCTCCTGATATTTGTGAAGCCAACTCGTCTATGATAAGGCAATTTTACGAATCCGGTCCGCACACATTTGTGATTGCTGACACACAGACAATTCCAGATATGGGAAACAATCAATATACTGTAAGTTGGTATGTAGATACCGAAGAGTGGGACTTTGATCCCCTGACGAACCATATCTTTTCAAAAATAGAGTTCAAGAGGGGTAATACTGTGATGGCATCATTTTGTGATGATGATGGCTGGTCCTATATCGCTGTCGAGAATTCCAAGGCAAAGATGTTCAAATCTTTTAGAGTTGACGAAGACCATACAGCCGTAGTGTTTAGGGGCGGAGCGTATGCTGCCGGAGTGCCGCTTTTAACGGTTTGCATCTTGAGTGAGGATGAGGTAAAGCTCATTTTCAACAAGGAATACTTTATTGAGAAGATAGAAGGTGGTAAAATCTACATCAAGCCAGATGCAGATAAACCCGTATGCGGCTATCTTTCTTTCTTGGACGGTCATGTCACTATCGTATCAGATAAGTATCCTGCCGGAAAAGTTATCTTCTGAGGTTGAAATCACCCAATGACAAAGGTCGTATCATCTCTTATTACAGAGATTGATACGACCTTTTTATTGTTTTAGTATGCTCAAATTCCAGGTTGCAGGTTTGTCTTTTCAAAAGATATTCGTTTGAAACATTCTCCTCTTTTTACATCAAATGGATTCTGATAATTCTGCACACCTGCAAAAACAAGAAGTGTCCGTCAATTTCGTGTTCTCTTTCCTTTGACATGAGAGTTCAAAGTACAAGCATTCGTTGCGTCATTCTGATTTACTTTCTAAATCTCTTGTATAGTTTCCATCCGAATATAGCACCGTCAATGAGACTCATGCTCGTGGATGCCATTGACATGAGACGCTGCGTGGGAGTCTGTGGCATACGGCTCTTCTCTTGATGGAAGAGTCCAGTCCATAACCCCTTAATCTCTTTTTCCTGATCAGAGATTTGCTTGCGTAGTTCTGCCTTTTTGGCACGAATGGCAAGAAGCGAAGAAAAATGCTGTTCGGTTGTAGCGTCTGTCATCATTGTTCTAATAATATGCTTGCGAGGAAACGGACGAGAGGTTGTTCTATCCATGCTTTCCTCTTGAGATATACTATAATGAAGAGAATGGTGTAGCATCCCGCTATGCAGAGAAATCCTAAGACATTGGAGCCGAGGATGTCAGCCAAGGCGAATGCCCCTGCAAAGGAGAGATAGGTGATGATAGCGCAAAAGAGCAGTGATAGCACGAGAGTAAGAAGGAGGGTTGTGATAATCCTTACAATCTTTTCTGTGGCATCAAGGCGGAACATCTCCATACGAAGAGTGCCGTATTGCTTCAGATGCTCTACGAGTTGCGCTATTGTCTCTATGTTTTTATCGTTTGAGAACATACTTGTCTATTGTCTCGGATGGCTCGTTGTCCCAGTAAAGAGGGACGGTGAACGATTTGACTATTCTACGTTGTCAGCTTCCTGAACTTCGCTTACGAGTTCTTCCACCTGTTTGCGTGTCAGTTTGATGTCATGCTTGTCGCAGAAATCTTTTACAGCACCCGTGATTTTTGAACGTGTGTCAGCACCCTTTTCCGGTGCAACGAGGAGACCTACCAATGCGCCTGCAACGGCTCCGCCGATGAATGCGCCAATGTAACCTAATGATTTCATAAGCAATGAATTTTTTGTTGTTTTGTTTTTTTGTTGTTTTTTGATTCTTTTGTTGTTTTGTTGCACGGAGATTGTGATTGTGTCGTAAGACCTTGAGACCTCGAAAAATGAGGAATTTCAGAGTAATCAGTTATTCGTTTCAGAGTAACCCTACTTCGACAACACGACTCCATCAACCCAACCAAAAATCTGTTGCAAAAATAATAATTCTTTTTTTTATTGCAAGCATTTTCGTGTTAAAAACGTTAAAGCTTCTTTTCTTTTTCTCATAATTTGGCTATTTCAGGGCTGATTTAACAAACTTTAGGTGCTTTCTTTGTGAGATTAATGCAATAAATATGTAACTTTGTACTCAAAAACATGGAGAAGTATTCATGACAAATAAAGACCAATCGAATAATACATAATATAATAAAATAAGGACATGAAGAAAATTTTCGTACTCAGTGCAGCTGTTCTGGCTGCTGTTGCAATGACCAGTTGTGGTTCATCCAAGGAAAGTGCTTACCGTAAGGCTTATGAGAAAGCAAAGGCTCAGGAGCAGATCGTAGAGCAACAACCCGTGCAGGAAGTAGTGCAGACTCCTGTAGTGACACCCGTACAGCCTGTTGAGGAAAAAGTGGTAGATAATTATGATAATGTGAGCGTTCGTCAGGAGAGCCTTTCCGTCGTAAGCGGCGCAGGCCTCAAGGCTTACTCAGTCGTTGTGGGATCATATAGCGTGAAGGCTAATGCCGAGGGCGCACAGCGTACTCTCAACAATGCTGGATACAGCGCACAGATAGCTTACAACAAGGACCGTAACATGTACCGTGTAGTGGCCACTACGTTCGACAGCAAGGGAGACGCTGTAAACAGCCGTAATGCTCTCCGTGCTACTTACCCTGACGCATGGTTGCTTTACAATAAGTAATATATACATCGTGGGAAGAATTCTTTCTATTGACTACGGAAAAAAACGTACAGGACTGGCAGTGACTGATCCGTTGAAGATTATTGCCAACGGACTTGCCACTGTCAGTACTAATTTGTTATGGGACTTCCTTGATGACTACATTTCAAAGGAAAGAGTAGAGAGAATAGTCATTGGAAAACCAATGCAGACAAATGGACAGCCGAGCGAGAACCTAAAGAGGGTAGAAGCCTTCGTGGCGAGGTGGAGAAAGAATCATCCGGAGATACCATTGGAATATTTCGACGAGAGATTTACCTCTGTGCTCGCACATCGCACTATGATAGATGCAGGACTGAAGAAAAAGGCAAGGCAGGATAAGGCTCTCGTGGATGAAATCAGTGCTACGATAATATTGCAAGATTATATGGCAAGATTGCACTGATGTTCATTTATATTTTATCATTCTTCGTCTATCGCATTCAATAAAAATACTTTTGAAGATATAGTTCGTCTATCGCAATCAATAGAAACTTTTGCAAACAAAGAAAAATGATTTTACCTATTTATACATACGGTCAGCCTGTACTCCGCAAGGAGGCTCAGGATATTACGGCTGACTATCCGGAACTCGGAAAGTTTATTGAAGATATGTGGGAGACGCTCGCCGAGAGCGAGGGTATAGGTCTTGCGGCGCCGCAGGTAGGTCGTGACGTGCGCATTGTCGTCATAGACCTTGATCCTATCTCGGAGGATTTCCCTGAGTATAAGGACTTCCGCAGGGTATATATCAATGCGCATATCCTGGAATATGATGACACGGAGACGGCTACTTCGGAGGAAGGATGTCTTTCCCTGCCTGCCATCCATGAGAAAGTGACTCGTCCTACCCGTATCAGGGTAAGGTATATGGATGAGGAGTTTCAGGAGCATGAAGAGTGGGTAGAGGGCTATCTCGCCTGTGTCATGCAACATGAGTTTGACCATCTCGAAGGCAAGATGTTTATCGACCACATATCACCGCTCCGTAAGCAACTCATAAAGTCAAAGTTGCGCTCTCTTCTACAAGGAAGATTTCGTTGTGGTTATAGGGTGAAAGCTCCCCACATAAAATAAGGTGTTGACATAAGTAGGCGTCTGTGGTTGTTGCTGCGGACGCCATTTTCAGTATTGTTCTTTGTTATTCAGAAACTTATAGAAGCTGATTAAGATTTGGCTGATGAGATTTTTTAGCTTTGTCCAGACAATAATACTTTTGGCTCTTTTGCCTATGACAGCGTCGGCACAATACAATGTCGATAGGCTTATCATGTCAGGACGTGTGGCTATATATTACGAAGATTATGTCCTCGGAATGCGCTATCTCAATCAGGTAATTGCATTAAAGCCCTATCTTTACGAGCCTTGGCAACTGAGAGCTATTGCAAAATTCAATCTTGACGACTATGCTGGTGCAGAGTATGATGCCTCAAAAGCATTGGAACTGAATCCTTATATACCTCTTCTTTATGACCTTAGGGGAATATCACGCATTCGGCAGAGTGACTTTCAGGGGGCTATCGCTGATTATGACCATGCCGTTCGTCTCGAACCTGCCAATCAGAACTATTGGTATAATCGGGCTGTTTGCCGCATGGAAATGAAGGATTATGGGAGGGCTCATACAGAACTCGACTCAATCGTCAAACGATGGAGTAAGTTTGCATCGCCTTATCTTCTGAAAGCGGAGGTCTATCTGCAGGAAAAAGATACTACGAAGGCTGCTTTGTGGATAGACAAATCGCTTGAGGTAGATCGATATAATGCAGAGGCCTGGCGTGTCAGGGCAGCCATCGCATTGTCGAAGAGTCAGTGGGAGAGTGCTGATACATTTTATTCCAAGGCTATTCATCTAAAGCCAAAGAAGGCGGATAATTATGTCAACCGTGCTGTGGCTCGTCTTAGGCAAAATAATCTGCGAGGAGCTATGGAGGATTATGATTTAGCCCTCGACTTGGAACCTAATAATTTTCTCGCTCATTACAACCGCGGACTGCTGCGTTTGCAAGTAGGTGATGATAACAGGGCTATTGAAGACTTTGATTATGTACTCTCGCTTGAACCTGACAACATGATGGCACTGTTCAACAGAGCAACCCTATTAGGCAGAACAGGAAACCTCCGTGCTGCCATAAGAGACTATTCGAGAGTAATAGAAGAGTTTCCGAATTTCTGGACAGGACTGCATTACCGTGCAGGATGCTACAGAAGGCTCGGCATGACTGCAAAGGCTGAGATGGACGAGTTCCGCATACTGAAGGCGCAGATGGACAAGCATCTCGGCAAGCAGCCAAGGTGGAGTAGGGCGAAGCTCGCCGCAATGAGAAAGAAGAGCGAGATAGACCCGAACAAATATGACCAGATAGTCGTCGAGGATGAACCTTCTGGAGAAAGGGAATACAAGAGCGAATACAGGGGAAAAGTGCAGAATAATCGTGCTGAGGCGCAATACCAACCCTTTATCAGTCTTTCCCTATTCGGGTATAAGAATGCCCTGACTAACTATCATCCCTTCGATTCGGCCATTGATTCTGTCAACAATAAGCTCAGTACCGTACAGTTGACTATTGCAACGCTCAGGACCCAGTTGTCGGAAGAAGAGATACATCGTCAGTATCAGGCAGTTGATACATTGAGTGCCATAATAGCAAATTCACAGGATATGGCAAGCACAAAGGTTTATGTGCTTGCAAGAAGCGTAGCATATGGTATAGGTCAGAATTACGAAGATGCGATGAAAGACGCAGACGTATGTCTTAGTGCAGACTCGACATCTGCGCTCGCATGGTGGCAGCGTGCGGTCTGCAACGCAAGGCTTGCAGATTTCGAGACAGGCACTACGCTTCAGACGGCTTCGCTGAGACTCGCCAGCGTCAATGCAGACTTTGCAATGGCTGAGAAATACGACCCTGACAATGCCTATATCCTCTATTCTCATGGCACGTTTCTGGCTCACCGCAAGGACTACGTAAGGGCAATAGCATTGCTTTCCAAAGCCATTGACATTGACCCGCGGTTGGCAGAAGCATATTTCAACAGGGGGCTGGCCTATATAAACTCCGGCGACAAGGTGAAGGGAAATGCAGACTTGGGCAGGGCCGGAGAACTCGGACTCTATTCCGCATACAGCCTGATAAAGGCAAACAGCAAAAAATAGAGTAAAAATTCGTACATGTCAAATAATTTTATTACTTTTGCAACTTGTAAATATTGAGAACAATAAAAAGACAAAATATGATTAACATCACTTTTCCAGATGGTTCAGTCCGCCAGTATGAACAAGGCGTGACGGGCTACCAGATTGCAGAGAGCATTTCGCCGGCTCTCGCACGTAACATTGTCAGCTGTGGCGTAAACGGAGAGACCGTGGAACTTAACCGCCCTATCAATGAGGATGCAGACATTGCCCTCTACAAGTTTGAGGATGAAGAGGGCAAGCACAGTTTCTGGCATACCAGTGCTCACCTGCTTGCTGAGGCTCTCAAGGAGTTATATCCCGGCATACAGTTCGGCTTCGGTCCTGCCATAGAAGCAGGTTTCTTCTACGACGTACTCCTTCCTAATGGAGAACAAATCAAAGAAGGAGATTTCGTGAACATAGAAAAGAAAATGCTTGAGCTCGCAAAGAAGGATGAGCCTCTCGTGCGCAGGGAGATTTCCAAGGCTGATGCCATGGCTTCGTTCGGTGCTGACGGGCAGACATATAAGTGCGAACACATCGAGCAGGACCTCGAAGACGGTTCTATCACGACGTACACACAAGGTAATTTCACCGACCTCTGCAAGGGACCTCACCTTGTTTCCACGGGTATCATAAAGGCTGTGAAACTGACGAGCATTGCTGGAGCATTTTGGCGTGGAGACGCAAAGCGTGAACAGATGCAGCGACTCTACGGCATCAGCTTCCCTAAGAAAAAGATGCTTGACGAGTATCTCCTCATGCTTGAAGAGGCAAAGAAACGTGACCACCGGAAGATAGGTAAGGAGATGGAGCTGTTTATGTTCTCCGACCGTGTAGGCAAAGGACTTCCTATATGGTTGCCAAAGGGTACAGACCTCCGTCTTCGTCTGCAGGATATGCTTCGATCTATACAGAAACGCTTTGGCTACTGCGAGGTTATCACTCCTCATATCGGCTCCAAGAATCTCTACGTTACATCAGGTCACTATGCTCACTACGGCAAGGATTCTTTCCAGCCTATCCATACTCCAGAAGAGGATGAGGAATATATGCTCAAACCAATGAACTGCCCACACCATTGCGAGGTGTTCGCATGGAAGCCACGTTCGTATAAGGACCTGCCGTTCCGCTGTGCAGAGTTCGGAACCGTGTATCGCTATGAAAAGTCAGGAGAGCTTCATGGCTTGACACGCGTACGTTCATTCACACAGGACGATGCGCATATCTTCTGTCGTCCTGATCAGGTAAAGAGTGAGTTCCTTCGTGTACTTGACATTATTCAGGCTGTATTCTCTATCTTTGGATTTAAGGATGATCAGGTGGAATTCCAGATTTCGTTGCGTGACCCTAAAGACAAAGAAAAATATATCGGTACTGACGAGATGTGGACATCTGCACAGAACGCCATTATCGAGGCTTGTAAGGAGCGTGGGCTCAATGCCCGCCAGGAGGAAGGAGAGGCTGCTTTCTATGGTCCTAAACTTGACTGCATGGTAAAGGATGCCATCGGACGTCGTTGGCAACTCGGTACTATACAGGTCGATTACAACCTTCCTGTTCGTTTCGATCTTGAATATACTGCTGAGGACAACTCCAAGCAACGGCCGGTGATGATACACCGTGCCCCATTCGGTTCGATGGAACGCTTCACGGCCGTGCTCATTGAGCATACTGCAGGTCATTTCCCGTTGTGGCTTACTCCTGATCAGGTGGCTGTCCTTCCAATCTCTGAGAAATACAACGATTATGCCGATGAGGTACGCCGTTTCCTCGGTACTCAAGGTGTAAGAGCAATTGTGGATAATCGTAACGAGAAAATAGGCAGGAAGATACGTGACAATGAGATGAAGCGTGTGCCTTATATGGTCATCGTAGGCGAAAAGGAAGCTGCAGAAGGCAATGTAGCAATGCGTCAGCAAGGTGGCGGCGAACAGGCTGTAATGTCAATGCAGGATTTTGCAAAACGTATCAATGACGAAGTGGCAGAGCAACTCTCAGCCACAGATATTGAACCACAGGACTAATCCTTGTATATCTGCTTGTGCGTATATAAAAACGCATCCCCTTGCGCACGTGCTATATATATAATAAGGTGTCGGGATGAAAAGACATTCACGATATGAATGAAGTCAGTCAGCTGTTTTTTCTCGACAGTTGAGGAGAGTGCCGGCACTCAAAAAAAAGGTTATCTGCCAGAGTATTAATACACTTGCGGATAACCTTTTTTCTAAGTCTTTGCAAAAAACACATTAAAATATTTTGATAATCAAAGGAAATGTAGTAACTTTGCATCCGTTTAGCGTGTATATGGGTGAAGAGTGCTCATGTGATGCGACTTTTGCTACAGAATTTTCAATAGTTGAATGAAACCAGACAAAAAACAACAAAACAACAAACAGCAGTACAGAGTAAACGAACAGATACGTGTTCGTGAAGTACGAATCGTTGACGAAAATGGATCTACCGTGATGCCTACACGTCAGGCTTTGGATATTGCCCGTCAGCAGGGTGTTGACCTCGTGGAAATATCTCCTAATGCACAGCCACCTGTCTGCCGTATCATCGACTATTCCAAGTTCCTTTACCAGCAGAAGAAACGCGCAAAGGAGATGAAGCAGAAGCAGGTTAAGGTAGAAGTGAAGGAAATACGCTTCGGACCTCAGACCGATGACCACGATTATCAGTTTAAGCTCAAGCACGCCAAGGAATTCCTTGAGGAAGGAAACAAGGTGCGTGCCTACGTGTTCTTCCGTGGACGTTCTATCCTCTTCAAGGAACAGGGAGAGGTTCTCCTTCTCCGTTTTGCCAATGACCTTGAGGAATATGGCAAGGTAGAGCAGCTGCCTAAGTTGGAAGGAAAGAAAATGTTCCTATTCCTCGCTCCAAAGAAGGCTGCGACAGCAAAGAAAAGTCAGCAGAAACTGGACAGGGAACGTCGCGAGGCTGAAAGCCGCGAGGCAAACAAATTGCAAGGCGCATCTTCTGCCATTACTGACATTGATGTAGAAACTCCTGCCAATGGAGGACTCTTCGCCAACATCAAGGGCGGAGAAGAGTTGCTCAAGAAGTTGCAGGATTCAAACGAAGAGTAATCTAATGGTCTGTCGCAATCATGTTTTTCCAGCCCATCCATGTAGGTTAGGTGGAAATCCTTGATTGGAAAAACTGCCATTGAGACAGGTTTGGGACGTGCAAAAGCCTTGAATTTACGGCATGATGTTGCCGTCGGTTCAAAGTTGAAGACGAAGAAAAGAGTGCGTAACGCCTGGTATATGCGTTGCCACCATTAATTAATAACAATTAAATTATAACAAAAAAATGCCAAAAGTTAAGACAAACTCCGCTGCAAAGAAGCGTTTTTCTTTCACCGGAACAGGTAAGATTAAGAGACGTCATGCGTTTCACAGTCACATTCTGACAAAGAAGACAAAGAAGCAGAAGAGAAATCTTCTCGGTTCTACTATCGTTGATTCTTCTAATACAAAGCAGGTACGTGATCTGCTGTGTCTCCGTTAATCCTATTGTCGAACTATTTGTAAAAAGTAAAGAAAACTATGCCACGTTCAGTAAATCATGTTGCTTCTCGTGCTAAGAGAAAGAGAATTTTGAAGCTCACCAAGGGTTACTTTGGAGCCCGCAAGAATGTTTGGACAGTAGCCAAGAACACTTGGGAGAAGGGTCTTACCTACGCATACCGCGATCGTAAGAACAAGAAGCGTACTTTCCGTGCTCTCTGGATTCAGCGTATCAACGCTGCTGCACGTCAGGAAGGTCTCAGCTACTCTGTTCTCATGGGTCTTCTGCACAAGGCAGGTATCGAAATCAACCGTAAGGTGCTCGCTGACCTCGCAGTAAACAACCCTGAAGCATTCAAGGCAATCGTTGACAAGGTTAAGTAAGAAAAAACTAATTTTCACTACAATACCTTGACCGCAATCATCCCATCTCAAGATGATTGCGGTTTTTTTCGTGTCTTATCAGCACACGTATCATCTTTCGTGTGATACTTCATACTTATGTATTGATAGTGTGAAAACGGATGGAAGATGTTGTGGTTGTATAGGGTTCAGAATGTTAAAAAAATGAATTATCGTTGAAAATGCTTGCTTTTTTGCAAAAAATGACTTACTTTTGCAAATGATTTTGATTCCCGGCACAATATTAATCACATTTTTTTGTTGTTGCCTAATTATTAACAATATAAATCCCTATAGCCTATCGGAAGACATTTACTTAAACTTTAACGATTAAGAAAATGAAAAATCTCAACGAGATGACCGACGAAGAGTTGGCTGTCTGCTATATGGAGGGTAACAACCGTGCCTTTGACCTGCTGCTTCAGCGTACACAGAATGGTTTGTTTACCTATATTCTGTTTGTCGTTCATGACAACGAAACAGCAAATGATATTTTCCAAGAGACTTTTGTGAAGGCCATCACGTACCTCCACAAGGGTAAGTATGCCGTAACGGGAAAGTTTGGAGCATGGCTGATGCGCATTGCCCATAATGCAATAATGGATTGGTATCGCAGGCAAAAACTGTTTAACCTCGTCGATGTCAACGAAGAGAATGACTTGTCAAATTTGACAAGCAACGAGGTGATGGATCTCTGTCGCGAGACTGCCGTGATAAATGAGCAGGTTCTGAAGGATGTAAAACGTCTTATGACCTTCCTCCCGGCTACACAGCGTGAAGTGGTATTTATGAGATATTATCAAGAGATGTCTTTCAAAGAGATTGCCGAGACTACTGGTGTCAGCATCAACACATCGCTTGGACGTATGAGATATGCACTAATCAATATGAGAAAACTTGCTCGACAAAACGATATAGAGTTGGTATTGCAAAATTTTTAAGGTGGGTTCTATTAATTATTCACACATATCTGATTTTTTAGAAGTGTT
>CALZJQ010000031.1 GCA_945787895.1 uncultured Prevotella sp.
AACTCGAGCAGAACAAGGCGGAACTCGAGCAGAACAAGGCGGAACTCGAGCAGAACAAGGCGGAACTCGAGCAGAAAGATAAGGCACTGATAATGTCTGCCAAACTAATGAAGTCCGCTGGTCTGTCATTCCAGCAGATAAAAGAGACAACAGGTATGAGCATTGATGAAATAGAGCAACTATAGAGAATGGTATCCGCCACTTTATCCCTGTTCAGCCGGAAAGAAGAGTCTCACGACAAGCCCTTAGACCGAGGGTAGAGTTTATTACAGATGAGAGTTTGGAGTCACATTGCTCCATATTGTTAAAAATATTTTCCAAAAGGAGTGAGTTTCTCAGGTTTTATTGCTACCTTTGCAACATTATCGCTTCCTCCTCTTTGCAAAGCATAATCAATGCAGGCTTTTCTTCGGCTCTTGCTTCGAGTGTAGATTACGATGTCATATCAGAGTTTTGCTTGTTTTTATTGCAACACTAAGACAGGTAAAATCTCTGACATGACAAAATTCTGAGCAACCTTTTGTTGCTCAGGTACTTAAAAAGTTGAATTTATAATAGTGTTGCGGAATTTAGGTTTATATGTATAACTACGATTTAAATGTGGCCAGTTAGTGTATATCGCAGTTCCTTCTTCAACGACATCGCAATAGTCACGAGAACTGGAAAATTCAAAAATGATATTACATTCCTCGATTACTTCAGAACTTCCAAAAGCTGGATTCGCATTTTGACAGACTCCATCATATCTTTTAGAAACAGAATATTTGTTATATGAAACATATTTTAGATCATAGTCTGTTGTCTCTACTTATTGTTCAAAGTAATTCGTAGATATTTTCATTTTGGATTTAATATCTTGAGTTTACTCTAAAAAGTCGGCAAGCCGACCTATGATTAATATAATATTTGGAATCACTATAGAAAGAGGATAGAGAATGTTTAGAAATATCCCCCTAATGAGCAGGCGGGCTGAAAGTATAAAGATACAGAAACATCTCAGCCGCCGTCCATGTATGAGGGAAACAGATGCTATGCTTATATGCGTCTGCATCTATTATCTTCATCTTGCCGAATGATGCTTTCTCACCAGACATTTCCCACGACAGCGGATATTGAGAAGCAGACATTGGGACTTCCCAATCTCTGAAAGAATGTGCCACTGCCCACTGAAGATAAGGGAACTGGGATTTTCCCGATGATTTGTCCCCTAAAGCATTCATCAACAGTCGCTTGCATCTTTCCTTAAAGCAAGGTTCCCGGACAAACCAGCAGAGATACTTGTACCCCCCCCATTGGAGGAAATGAATATACGTCGATGGCAACAGGGTTTCGTGACAATGCGTACTTCAGCCAAGCCGTGGCATAAAAGTCATTGTCCGCCCCGTCTGTCATGCCCCGGATATATACGCCATCTGACGACGAAGTCTTGCGGAAATTTATTTCCTCGTTCAGCCGCAGCATATCCCCGTGGCTCACACCGCCGGACGAAAGGCTCTTGAGATATAGGAACTCTCCTATATTGTCTCCCTCTCTCTCATTGTTCTGACTGTCGTAAATGTCTGTCATCCCATCTGTCCACTTTCTTATCAGAGAGAGGTTGCCGGTCTTTTCTAGTACCATTGCTCCCATTGCCGCATCTCTCAACCATACAGAGCCGTATGCAAAGATATTGGGATAAAGGCAAGAGTCCTTTATGTTGAAAAGAATTTCCTGATGCAATACTCTGAGAACCTGAGAGTAGCGGAATCCTTCAAATGAGGGAAGCACAATGGGATTGTCACTGCCCGCTATAATACTGTCTTCGTTGCCCTTTCGTATCCATACGGCTTTTTCGTCTTCATAGATGACCGTGCTGTCTCCATTTTCACAATACGCCACTACCTTGTATTGGTCTGGCAGAATCACATCCTTTTCTGCGGAAGACAAATCCAATATGACAGAATCCTTCTCTATGTCTCTCAGCTTTTTGTCACGATAAAGCAGTTTCGGTCTGTCACCCATCCCAAATAAGAACAACCTTACGTCGGTAATAGTTTGCACATTCGCCTTTCCCCTCAGAATTTTCAACTGATGCTCATAATTGTCCGTTAAGGCAGGATTAATAAGGCTGTCGTAGTAATGATATGTGTTGTACGTGATGGAGGAGAGAGATATTACGGAAAAGATTGCAAGAATTACCCCCCCCGTTAAGGTTTTGGACACTCTTTGCAGCAACATTCCCACAGATATGGGAATACAGAAGAACCAGTGCATACAAAAGAGCTGGGCTTCATTCTTACCATAACCAAGGATGAGGAGAATGAAGAGGTCAATGAGGAGGAAAGATAAGAAAAGCCTGACCAAGAGCGTCTTCCTGAATACTATCCATGACACGGCGACTGCAACGTAGATGGTGATGACAAGCAACGGGATAAGGGATGAAGTGTAAGGAGACATTACAGAACAAAATGCTCCCACGTTGTGTATGACAGACTCATCGTAGAATATCCTTCCAAGATTATGAAACATGATTGGTTCACACAGGAAGTTGTCCCATAACGCACTCAGGGTATCTGTCTCCTTGAACGAATACCCCGTAGCATTTGTAATGAAGTGCCCCCAGAAATTTCCATGCCTTATGGATGCAAGAACCAACTGCAAGGCAGGCAGCACCATAAGGATACAGAACAGCCACGGACTCCCCAAGATACGTAGCAATCCCTGTCCTAATCCCTTCACGGCAATGAGTATCCCGGCACAGAACTTCAAGAGATTGGTGCTGGTTATTCCTGCAATCAGTGCGAAAAGGATATTGTCCTGACAAGTATCTCCGCCCTTCTTCACGATGTACAAGGTAAACAGGAGCAGTAAGAACATGGAGAAAGGAAATGATTCATACTGCCATGAAAGCAGTATCACATGGGCAAAACCACTGAACATCACTACCATAAGCAAGGAAATCCTGCGGGAAACCATCTGTGAACGTAAGAGTTTGAATACAAGAAGATTGCTGAAAGCAGAAAAGACAGGGACTGGCAGAGTGTAAATCACCCAACCCGGGTCACTCCCCAACTGGGCAATAACCCAGCGGATGCAGGACAGAGGTAGGGAGAACATAGCCATAAGCGGATGCCTCAGATGCCAGCAATGCACGTAAGGGAAATAGAATTGAAAGGAATTTGACATTGTGTCGTAGCCCATCAAGGCATATCCCAAGGCATCGTTTCGCAAATACAGAAATGCGAAAAGGTAAGAATAAAAGAACAATAAGGATGCGAAAAACAGACAAGTCTCAGTCCTGGTGTGCGGTCTAAGGAGCGAGAACAACGATTTCATTCCGCGGGACAGACGTGTCAGAAGAAGCCTACCAGACATATTTTCCCCGATAATCATAATCTTTTATTTGTTTGAAATATATGTGGAGGATTTCTCTCCATGGTCTCAACAGCTTGTTCTTTATCACTTCTGACTTTGGTCTGTCCGCCTCCTTCAGTCTCCTGCCTTGTATAGGAGAAGATTGCAGCCTGTCCCACTCGCCGTTCTCGGGCAGCACTTCCCTCCAACCTATCTCAATATGCGGATATTGCTTGGTCAATAGAGAGAAGACGCTTTGGTCGTGACGGTGGTCTTTGAAGCTGGGTTTGTTGGGCTTTTGCGATCGTCTGTCCGTGATAAGGTCTTTCTTCAGGTCGTTGTAGCCTATCCATTTCTCAAGAAACTCCATCATCATCGGTGTCTTCTTTATAAGGAAACATCCTGCCCACAACTGAAGAGACTGGCAAATATCCTGATTGTCATAGACTCCGAAGACCTCCAGGACGTCCCCTTTGGTGTATTCCTGCTCGGGAGTAGGCTGCTGAAAGGTCAATAATGCCTTGTCTTCAGAGAGCATATTGACGTATTCTTGAAATCTCTTGACAGCCACCTGCGAGTCGTTCCAATATATTCCTGCGTCAGACCAGAATATCATGTCTCCCTCCTGCAGGCTTTCCATGTACTCTCTGATAATCTGGGCTTTCCATGCCCAGAAGCCGAAACCACGGCGATACAACCAGGGTTTGAGTCTTCTCCAATATTTCTTTGAGAGTGCTGTCTTCTCCGTAAGGAAATATCTCTCGTCGAAAGGAAAATGCTCTGTCTGTTTCTGCAATCTCACTAAAGAATTTCTAAAGCGGTTGTCTGCAAATGAAATAAGGATAAGTCTTGGCATTTACTTGTAAGTGTTTTGAGGTGTGGTGTAATGAAGTATTGCAATAAGCTGATGAACGATGCGGCAAGACCTGTCCACACTCGCCTTATCTCAAAATGCCTTGACACAAGAAAAGGCGTAGGGTAATCTCCTGCCGTCTATATCCTTGTCAATTGAGGTCCTAGGAAAACCTTTAACACCAAGGTACAGAAGCAATAGATGCCTACGCCCATTATGGTATATGTATGATAACACGGGACGCACTTCCTCCTGAAAGGAGAAAGCACACCCATGCCTCATGTGTAGATACACAATGGAGTAGACGCCTACCACTGTCTTCATCTGAGTGTTAGTTGAAATTTCCTAGGTTTCAATTGATCAGAGGAAAACGTATAGCAAACGTCTTTCTACAAAAAAATAATGTCTTCCCCCGTACTTTTGCCGGCATCTCTCTGCAGGCTTCCGAGTGGAATGACATTGCAAAAGTAATGAATTATCCTGAATGAAGCAAATTATTGTCCGTTTTTTTCATTCACCAGCCTCCCATCTCTTTGTTTCTACCTGTATTATACTGAAAGAGCCTGACAACTTCTTGGTCAAAAAAGTTGTCAGGCTCTGTTCTCTGTATATCGTATGCCTTCGGGCGGAGGCATATTGCGTTGGCTGCGACGCGCCCACTACTTCGGGTTTATTGCTGACGTGGGGCGACTGGACTGCGGGCTACATCCTCTCCGGCACTTCGATGCCGAGGAGAGCCATGCCGTTGCTCAGCGTCTTGGCTACGTTGCGGGCAATGACGAGACGTGTGAGTTTCTCTTCATCGATGTCTGCTCCGAGGATGCTGTAGTCGTGATAGAACTGGTTGAACTCCTTGGTCAGTTCGTAGCAGTAGTTGGTTATGCCTGACGGGGAGTAGTCCTTTCCTGCCTGTGCCTCAGCTTCGAATCGTTGGGTCACTTCGCCAGTGAGCACAGGTATGGATGCTATCGGTAGTGCCTTGTATTTTCTGTCTTTTATGGTTCAACCTGATAGATTTCTGTTGCAAATTTACATAAAAATCCCGAATTATAAACCAGTCGGGATAAAGAAATCACGTTTCTTCAGAGGAAATCATACTTGAAGTCATATAGCGGAAGATTCAGTAGCCAGTCTTGGGGCATTCTGCTTTTCATGGATATGCGTACGCCTTTCAGGTCGGGATTATTCTGAATGAATGTCCTGAGAGATTTTGACTTGACATTTTCTTCTGCCTTCACCTCGATAGGCCATATTCTGTCGTCTGCCTGAACGATGAAGTCAATCTCTATTGTGGAATTGGCTACACTGTGATAATATATGGTCTTGCCCTGTCGCTTCAGTTCGTTGTGAACATACAGTTCCGTGAATGCTCCTTTGTATTCCTTGAATATGTCATCGCCTATAAGGATGGCTTTAGCCGGAGCTTCAACCATAGCCCCTAGAAGTCCGATGTCAAGCATAAAGAGTTTGAAGGCATCAAGGTCCTCATAAAACTTTAATGGCATCGCAGGCTTAGTCACGCGATTTACCTTATATATTAACCCTGCATCAATAAGCCACTCTATTGCCATCTCAAAATCTGCAGCTCTCGCTCCTTTTCTTACTGCACCATAAATAAACTTCTTGTTTTCCTTTGCCAATTGGGATGGAATGCTGTCCCATACCATATTGATACGAGGCACCTCACGCTCGGGCGCATGTTTTGAGAAGTCCCTACGGTAATTCTGCAATATTGTCTGCTGAATGCTTCTGACCGTCTGTAGTTCTCCTGACGACGCGTATTCAGCCACTACTTCAGGCATACCTCCCACATAATAATACTGTCGTAACAATGAGATGTATTCCTCCCTGATGCTCTCAATTACAGTTGTATTGCGCTCGCGCAGCATTTTCGCCATTAGGTTCTTTCCCATAGCCATCAGGAATTCCTCAAAATTCATAGGATAGAGGTAAAGCATATCCACCTTTCCCACTGGAAACGAAGCTCCGCCATGCAGCGAGAGTCCAAGCAAAGAGCCTGCCACGGCAATATTTAACTCTGGCATATCTTCCTGGAAATACTTTAATGCCGTAAGGGCTTGAGGACATTCCTGTATCTCATCAAGCACAACAATGGTTGAACCTGACTGTATGTCAATACCGCTGATTGCCGACAGTGACATAATGAGGTCTTGGGGCTTAGTAATCCTTGCGAACAACTCCCTGACACCGTTTTCCCTGTCCAGAGAGAAATACGCTACTCTTTCGTACTCTTTGGAAGCAAACTCACGCAATATGTAAGTTTTTCCTACTTGCCTTGCACCATTCAGCACCAACGGTTTTCGCTTGGGATTAGCCTTCCACCTGACAAGTTCTTGATATATAAGCCTTTCCATGTTATTACAACACTTTTATTGACGAGTAATCTGTATGTTGGCACACTTTTTATGACGAATAATACGCCCAACACTACACTTTTTCTGATGAATAATGCGCCCAACACTACATTTTTTCTGACGAATAACGCTGCAAAGATACTTATTTTTTTTCGAAAAAGTAGCGATAGTATGGAGAAAAGTCGAAAAAAAAAACACACAAGAAATACGCTTTTCTATTCTGTTCTCATTATTTCCACTACCAACCTTGCGGAGGTTGCGGAAAAGGTGGAATAGGTGGAGAAGTTGGAAAGTTTTCAGCCAATATCAATAAGAACAGCGGCTGCGGTGCTCCCAAAAGCATCACCAGCCGCTGTTTTTTTTCATCCATCCGCCTCACAATCTCCCTGCCTCCAGCTTGGAACCTGGAGGAATGTGCAGTAAATATCCCTGAGATTCAAAGAACCTGTAAAGGTTTATTAGGACGAAATTTTTATTCAACGTGAAAGAGGAAAATTACGCTCATTATTTACAAAATTGTAGAAACTTGAGGTCTTTTTGGATATTTTACGGTGATTTTGTTGATTATCTCACAAAAAATAATTAATTTCGCAACAGAACTGCAAAAGAGCCACTGCCAGCAAGTATTATTATGCAGTTTGGAAAAGGTTCGCCAGCAGTAACTGCACAAATATTTTTTTCAGAGAACAGACAATACATTTGCGCTTGGCGCAGACATAATATGCAGCATCATACTATCATTGTGGTCGTCAGGTAATGAAGCGTAGGAAACTAAATTATCTCTGATAGCAACCCACAGCAATGATTTCAGGGACTACAACCTCCATGGCATCCGCTTCTCCATGAAGGGCTTCAATGAGCAAGACTGGATGACAAACATTCCCCTTTATGCAGTGAGGGCTTTCATCATCTGATAAGATTATTAACCTTAACGCCACAAGGTTATTATTCTTTGTGGCATAGGGTTAATAATCTTATTGTGAGTTAATGTGACATAGGAATTATCCGTATCTTGGATTACCTATATGACATAAACCATCTGTCATATTGAATATTACACCTGATATTCATCCCCATTCTTGGTTCGGATATAGGTTTCCCCACAAATGCCTTTGCCTATTTCCTCGGCTTCCTCTTCTGTTCCGTCGGCATGGGTAACTTTCCACTTCTTCGATTTATTGCTTCCACCACCAAAGAAGATTTTGACTATAACATAAAGGAACAGCAGCAAAAGAGCCACCATAACCAAGATCATAGCAAGATAAAAGGCTCCAAATGTAAGCACTGCCATATAGACAGAATATCCTATCTTACCACCCCATCCATCGAAGGACTTGACAGTGGGCAGGCACAATTTGCCTATATAAGCAAACAGAGCGAGCAGAAGAACCCCGGCTACTATATTGAGCGTATCATTGCTCATGCTGGTCATCTGTAGGACGAAAACGATAAGGCTGATAATGGCACCTCCGATAAAGGCATTGACTATGAGTCTGCCTGAGACAGGCTCATGATTGGGATTGAAACGAGCGAAAATCCAGTTGTCTAACTTGTTTATTAATTTTATTTCCATGTTTGTTTATGATATGAAAAAGACGTGCAACCATTCATTATGCTTGCCTTTCCATCGAGTTACCACCAAGTGACCACACGTACAGCAAACATAGAATAGTCCACGCCCAAAGAGCGTAAACTTTCAGTCTGCTTGTCCTCTGTATGCGAATATTGGCGGTATTCAATCGAAAGAGAACAAGAGCTAAAAGCTCAATATATTATAATATGTCCTTTTATCAAGTTTTCAGAACGGAAACGCCGAGTTAATGATTTTGAGGCTTGTGCCTCTGATTGTTTTCTCTCATTGGGGATGCCAGGAAGCCTTTGGCTCTGATGTCCCGCCCCGGGTTTCTGTTTTTCTTTAATGCCTGTTTCTTATTATTCACATTTTAATTCAACCTTGTATTCTGTCTATGTCCCCTATATTATATATAGGTAGTAGGAATGAATACGTGTTCCTGCATATTGTATTTTGCCAGCGGCTTCAGGTCGAAATACGTCAGATGAGCGCAGGACACAGATATTACATCCTCTCCGGCACTTCGATGCCGAGGAGAGCCATGCCGTTGCTCAGCGTCTTGGCTACGTTGCGGGCAATGACGAGACGTGTGAGTTTCTCTTCATCGATGTCTGCTCCGAGGATGCTGTAGTCGTGATAGAACTGGTTGAACTCCTTGGTCAGTTCGTAGCAGTAGTTGGCTATGCCTGACGGGGAGTAGTCCTTTCCTGCCTGTGCCACTGCTGCTCCGTATTCGGAAATCTTCTGTATGAGCGTTATCTCCTTCTCTACGAGCGGCATGGTGGCGGGCAATGATGCTGGGATAGCGATGCCTTGTGCCTCTGCCTTGCGCAGGATGGAGCGGATGCGGGCGTAGGTGTATTGTATGAAAGGTCCGGTATTGCCGTTGAAGTCAATGGACTCCTCGGGATTGAAGAGCATGTTCTTGCGTGCATCAACCTTGAGGATGAAGTATTTGAGCGCACCGAGACCTACGATGCGTGATATTTCCCGACGTTCTTCCTCGGTCATGTCGTTGAACTTGCCCAGTTCATCGCTTGTCTGACGGGCGTCGGCTATCATGCTTGCTATGAGTTCGTCGGCATCGACTACGGTGCCTTCGCGTGATTTCATCTTGCCGTTTGGCAGTTCTACCATGCCGTAGGAGAAGTGTACGAGGTCTTTTCCCCACTTGAATCCTAACTTGTCGAGGAGGATGGAGAGCACTTGGAAGTGGTAGTTCTGCTCATTGCCTACGACATATATCATCTGGTCTATGGGATAATCCTGAAAACGCAGCTTTGCAGTGCCTATGTCCTGCGTCATATAGACCGATGTGCCGTCGGAGCGCAGTAGGAGTTTCTCGTCAAGACCTTCGTTGGTGAGGTCAGCCCATACGGAGTTGTCGGGACGACGGTAGAAGAAACCTTTGGCGAGACCTTCCTCTACCTTCTCTCTTCCTTCGAGATAGGTGTTTGATTCGTAGTATATCTTGTCGAAGCTGACGCCGAGAGCCTTGTATGTCTCATCGAAGCCGGCATATACCCATTCGTTCATCTTAGCCCAGAGCGCACGCACTTCGGGGTCGTTGTTTTCCCATTTTACGAGCATGTCGTGCGCTTCCTTGATGAGGGGTGCTTCCTGCTTTGCCTTCTCCTTGGCGGCTTCTGCGTCCATTCCCTCTACTATGTACTGCTTTGCGAGCTGGTCACACTCCTCCTTATAATGTTTGTCGAAGGCTACGTAGTAGTCGCCGATGAGGTGGTCGCCTTTCTTTCCTGATGTCTCGGGAGTCTCTCCGTTGCCATATTTGAGCCATGCGAGCATGGATTTGCAGATGTGTATTCCCCTGTCGTTGACGATATTTGTCTTCACCACCTTGTTGCCGTTGGCCTCCATAATCTTTGCAAGCGACCATCCGAGGAGGTTGTTTCTCACGTGTCCGAGGTGGAGAGGCTTGTTGGTGTTAGGAGAGGAGTACTCTATCATGACGAGTCGGGAGTCCTCCGTGGCTTTCTTCTCACCGTAGTGTGGGTCGGCATCGATGTCATTGAGGAGCGAAATCCACGCTTCCCGTGCTATTACGAGGTTGAGGAAGCCTTTTACCACGTTGAAAGCAGCTATCTCCTTGCAGTTTTCCAGGAGATATTCTCCTATCTGCTGTGCCACTTCCTCCGGCTTCTTCCTTGCTATCTTGACGAATGGGAAGACGACGAGAGTGAGGTTTCCCTCAAACTCTGGACGGGTCTTCTGCAGTTGCGCTGTCTTTTCGGGTACTTCCTGTGCGTACAGTTGCCTTATGGCTTCTATTACCTTTGCCTGTATTTTTTCTTCTATTATCATTGTTTCTTTTTTGTTTTTGAGGTGATTTGTATTCTTCGACCAGGTCGAAGAACACCTTTTGGGGGATGGGAAGGCATATTATTCCTATTTTCCTATCAGGTTTCTGGATTTTTATCCTACCTGACTGCCTGGTTTTACCTCCTGTGATGTGGTGGTTACGGAGAGTGTTCCATCGTAGTTGACGGCTGAGAGAATCATTCCCTGACTCTCTTCGCCCATCATCTTGCGTGGTGCAAAGTTAGCTACGAAGAGCACTTGCTTGCCTACGAGCACCTGTGGGTCATCGTAATAGGCTGCAATGCCGCTGAGAATGGTGCGTCCTTCCTTCGTTCCGTCGTCGATATGGAACTTGAGCAGCTTCTTCGACTTCTTCACTTTCTCGCATGACGTGACGAGTCCCACCCTGATGTCGAGCTTCTCGAAGGTATCGAAATCCACGTTTTCCTTGACGGGTTCCGGCTGGTATTCTGCCTCTTCGTTTGCCTTACGTGTGTCTTCGAGTTTCTTCAGTTGCAGGTCTATGACGCTGTCTTCTATTTTTTCGAAGAGCAGGGCAGGCTCTGCAAGCTGTTTTCCTGATGTAAGTATGTCCATAGAGCCCAGCTGTTCCCACTGGAAAGCATCGAGATTGAGCATCTCACGGAGCTTCTTACTTGAGAAAGGCAGGAAAGGCTCAAAGGCGATGGCGAGGTTTGCCGTTAGTTGCAGGCAGACGTAGAGTATTGTCTCGACGCGCTTTGGGTCGGTCTTCCATACTTTCCAAGGCTCACATTCGGTGATATATCTGTTTCCGATGCGTGCGAGGTTCATAGCCTCAGCCTGTGCTTCGCGGAACTTGAACTCGTCGAGCAGTGCCTCTACCTTTGCCTTTACGTCCTTGAACTCTGCAATGGCCTGGCTGTCTGTGTCGAGGAGCTCCCCGCATTCGGGCACTATGCCGTTGAAATACTTCTTGGTGAGCTGCAGCGCACGGTTGACGAAGTTGCCGTAGATGGCCACGAGTTCTGAGTTGTTGCGCTCCTGAAAGTCTTTCCACATGAAGTTGTTGTCCTTGGTCTGCGGTGCATTGGCAGTGAGCACGTAGCGCAAAACGTCCTGTTTGCCGGGCATATCCACGAGGTATTCGTGGAGCCATACCGCCCAGTTGCGTGAAGTGGAAATCTTGTCGTTCTCAAGGTTGAGAAATTCATTTGCCGGCACGTTGTCAGGCATGATGTAACCGCCGTGGGCTTTCATCATGACGGGGAAGATAAGGCAGTGGAACACGATGTTGTCCTTTCCTATGAAGTGTATGAGACGTGTGTCTTCATCTTTCCACCACTGCTCCCATGGTCCCCATTTCTCGGGCTGTGCGTCGCAGAGTTCCTTGGTATTGGATATATATCCGATTGGTGCGTCAAACCATACGTAGAGCACCTTTCCCTCAGCACCTTCTACCGGCACGGGTATTCCCCAGTCGAGGTCGCGGGTCATGGCGCGTGGCTGCAAGTCCATGTCGAGCCATGACTTGCATTGTCCATAGACATTGGGTCGCCATTCCTTGTGGTCACGCAGTATCCATTCGCTGAGCCACTGCTGATACTCTCCGAGAGGTAGGTACCAGTTCTTTGTAGGCTTCTTGACGAGTCCGTGTCCAGGATTGTTCTTGTTTGTTGGGTTGATGAGTTCGTCGGGCGATAGCGTTGCTCCGCATTTCTCACATTGGTCTCCGTATGCCCCTTCAGCTCCGCATCGTGGGCACGTACCTACGATGTTTCTGTCCGTCAGGAACTCTCCCGTGACTTCGTCGCAGAACTGCTCCTCGGTAATCTCTTCGAGTTTTCCGTCGTCATAGAGCTTGCGGAAGAAGTCGGAGGCGAACTTATGGTGTATGTCGCTTGTAGTGCGGGAGTAGATGTCGAATGAGATACCGAAGTCCTCGAAGGATTTCTTGATAAGTTCATGATAGCGATCTACTACCTCCTGCACCGTGATGCCTTCTTTCTTGGCTCTGATGGTCACGGGTACTCCGTGCTCGTCTGAGCCTCCTATGAAGATAACGTCTTGCTTCTTGAGTCGCAGGTAGCGCACGTATATGTCTGCCGGCACATAGACACCTGCAAGATGACCGATGTGCACACCACCGTTTGCGTATGGCAATGCTGCTGTTACGGTCGTTCTTTTGTATTGTTTCTGTTCCATTTAGGTGTATAATTTTCTGAATTTCTGCAAAAATACAAAATTATTGTGATATTTTTACAAAATCATATAATAATCAAGATTACCTCTCCTTATTTTAACTTTTCTTTGCACTCAGTGATTATTCCGTCGGCATACAACAACAGATAATCATATTATCATCTGACAGCGCAGTGGGATTAGTCAGCGATTGCTTCTCGGGTGGTGGAGCAGGATTTCCTGCCTGAGTGTGGTCATGTCGATATGAGTGTAGATTTGCGTTGTGGCGATGCTCTCATGTCCGAGCATTGCCTGTATTACTCTCAGGTCGGCACCTCCTTCGAGCAGTGCTGTAGCGAAGCTATGTCTCAGCGTATGTGGCGATATTGTTTTCTTTATACCTGCCGTTATGGCCTGTCTTTTTATCATTATGAGAATCATGGTGCGTGTAAGCATGGCTCCTCTTCTGTTGAGGAAGACGTAATCCTCGTGCCCTTTCTTGATGTTGGTCATGAGGTTTCTGTCGATGAACCACAGCTTCAGTTCCTTGACGGCACGTGGGGAGATGGGTACGAGCCGCTCTTTTGCTCCTTTTCCGAGCACCCTCACGTATCCTTCCTCGAGGTAAAGGCGGGACAAGGTGAGGGAGATGAGTTCCGTTACTCTCAGTCCGCATGAGAAGAGTACTTCGATGATAGCCTTGTTTCTCTGTCCTTCCCATTTGGAGAGGTCGATGCTTTCTTCGAGAATATCCACCTCTGCCGTGGAGAGAACCTCCGGCAGGTATTTCTTCCGGGTCGGAGATTCGAGGAGTTCTGACGGGTCGTTGTCGATAAAACCGTCGAGAAAGAGGAAGCGGAAGTATGACCTTACCCCGCTCAGGATGCGTGCCTGCGTCGTAGTGGCTACCCCGAGGTCGTATAGCGTGCCTGCAAATTCCTCCAGGTCCTTGAGCTGCACCTGTTCTTCCTCTATGCCTTTGTCTTTCAGGAATGCCTTCAGCTTGGCGAGATCGTTGAGATATGCTTCAAGGGTGTTGGGCGACAGTCCTTTCTCCAGGCGGAGATAGCGTTGGTATTTCTTTGTTTTCTGCATTCTTTTTTGTTTGTTCTTCGACCCTTTTTTCTTGTATTCTTCGACCTGGTCGAAGAATACCAGGGGAAGGATGGGGCTTGGGTTTTTGTTTTTTTAACGGGGGAAAGGGTTGTTGTTTTGGGAAATAATATTACTTTTGCATCGGGAGTTATTTTTCTCCTGCCTGATGATTGGCAGCCTTTGCTTGCGATTCTTTTTGCTTCTGCATCGTGAGGATTTTCATGATCATCGGGAACGACAATTACGTTAGGAACGATAATTACGACAATAACGACAATAACGCAATAACCTTACCCCCCCCATGAATATGCAGACATTGAAAATCCGTTGCAAGAACACCAATTCTACTCTTGACGTGAAGGCCGGCAGTACGCTGTCCGAGATATTCATTCACGAGAGAATCTCTTTGCCTCACCCACCCCTTTGCGCCACTGTAAACAACAAGACCGAGGGTCTGCACTACCGTGTCTATAATTCTAAGACGATAGAGTTCCTGGACATCACGTCTTCTACGGGCATGAGGATATATACGCGCTCGCTGTTCTTCGTGCTGTGCAAGGCAGTGCACGACCTTTTCCCCGACGGTAGCGTGGTCATTGACATACCCGTCAGCAACGGTTATTACTGCGACCTGAAGATAGGACGCAAGGTAACGTCGGCTGATGCCACGGCTATCCGTGAACGCATGGAGCAGATTATCGCCCTCGGTATGCCGATAATGCGCCACGAATGCCCTACGGAGGAAGCGATAGAGATGTTCGAGAAACTCGGTGCGGAGTCCAAGGTGAACCTCCTTCGCACTGCAGGACGGCTATATACCGTGTTCTATAGCCTTGACGGATACGTGGACTATTTCTATGGTTCGATGCTTACGAATACGTCCCAGATATATCTTTTCGGTCTCGAACCTTACTACGATGGTTTGCTTCTCCGCATTCCTTCGCAGGAAGAACCAGAGCGACTGGGCGAGATGATACGTCAGGACAAGATGTTTGAGATATTCCGTGAGCACCACCATTGGCAGGATCTCCTCGGTATCGGCACGATAGGAATGCTCAACAAGGCTATCGGCAACGGTTATTCCTCTGACCTCATCAACCTCTCAGAGGCTCTTCAGGAGAAGAAAATCAGCCGTATAGCCGACGAGATAGCGGGGCGTGGCGGCGTGAAACTGGTGCTTATAGCGGGTCCTTCCTCTTCCGGCAAGACGACGACGTGCAAGCGTCTGAGCATACAGTTGCTGACTAATGGCATTCATCCTGTCGGTATCTCGTTAGATGATTACTTCGTGGATCGTGAGAAGACGCCACGCGATGAGAGCGGTGACTATGACTTCGAGTCGCTGTATGCACTGAATCTCCCGCTGTTCAATGATCAGCTGACGGCGCTTTTCGCCGGTGAGGAGGTGGAGTTGCCGCGTTACAACTTCCAGACTGGCAAGAGCGAGATGAGCGGAAAGCGTCTGAGGATGCGTCCGAACGATGTCCTTGTCATTGAGGGCATACATGCCTTGAACCCGGAACTGACGGCTTCCATCCCTCCGGAGAAGATATTCCGCGTATATGCTTCCGCATTGACCACGGTGCTTCTCGACACTCACAACTATATTCCCACGACGGACAACCGCCTGTTGCGCCGCATTATCCGTGACCATAAGTATCGTGGCTGTTCGGCACAGGAGACCATCCGTCGCTGGCCTTCCGTAAGAAAGGGCGAGAACAAATGGATATTCCCCTATCAGGAGAATGCCGATGCCATGTTCAACACTGCCATGCTGTTTGAGCTTGCCGTGATAAAGACTCAGGCGGAGCCGCTCCTGGAGCAGGTTCCGGAGTGCTGTGACCAGTATAATGAGGCTTATCGCCTGCTGAAGTTCCTGCGTTATATCCAGCCTATCGAGGAGAAGCAGATACCTCCTACGAGCCTTTTGCGTGAGTTTCTGGGGAACAGTTCCTTTGTCTATTGATTGAGGGCTGGGAAGTCATTGTCGATGAGGGCGAAGAGACGGCTGACGGCCTGGGCTTCCGGGATGGCTTTCTCCACGCATTCCTTGTTGCGATAGAGAGATATCTTTCCCGGTCCTGCTCCTACGTAGCCGTAGTCGGCGTCTGCCATCTCTCCCGGACCGTTGACTATACAGCCCATGATACCTATCTTCAACGTGTTGTAGCGCGGGTCGATGGCGGCTTTTTCCCTCACGGCTTCCTTTATCCTTGCTATCGTGGCACGGAGGTCGTAGAGCGTTCTTCCGCAGCCGGGGCATGAGATGTACTCCGTCTTTGTGAACTTCACCCTTGCTGCCTGCAGTATGGAGTCGGCAAGGGAGGTGAGCAATGCCGGCTTGTCCTCTTCCCTGACCTGTCGCAAGGGTCTGGCATTCTCGATGACGAGCTGCTTCGCCTTGCCGTCGATGAGGAATGCTCCGGCTGTCATGGCGGCTTTCAGCTGCAGGTCTTCGAGTTCTGTCTCCTGGAAGACGAGGTGCAGAGTGCCGTCAGTGACGTTCGTTTCCTCACGTCTTTCGGCACATTCTTCGATGAAAGAGACGAGTTTCCTGGCTACGGGAATCTCGCATTCCGGGTCTTCCGACAGGCTTACGCGTATGGTGTCGCCGATACCCTCGGTGAGGAGGGTGCCTATGCCCACGGCGGACTTGATGCGTCCGTCCTCTCCTTCCCCTGCTTCGGTCACTCCGAGGTGCAGGGGATAGTGCATATCCTCGGCTTCCATCCTCTTGACGAGGAGACGTACCGACTGCACCATGACGACGGTGTTGCTTGCCTTGATGCTGATGACTATGTCGTTGAAGTCCTCTTCCCTACAGATACGCAGGAACTCAAGGCATGATTCCACGATGCCTTCCGGCGTGTCACCGTATCTTGACATGATGCGGTCGGAGAGCGAGCCGTGGTTTACCCCGATGCGCACTGCCGTACCGTGCTCCTTGCAGATGTTGAGGAAAGGCACGAGGCGGTCACGTATCTTCTGCAACTCCTGACTGTATTCTTCTTCCGTGTATTCCAGTTTCTTGAATACCCTGGCGGGATCGACGTAATTGCCTGGGTTTATCCTCACTTTTTCGCAGTATAGGGCGGCTGTGTCGGCTACGTTGGCATTGAAATGTACGTCGGCTACGAGAGGAGTCATGATACCTTGTGCCTTGAGAGCCTGCGATATCTGTCTCATGTTCTCGGCTTCTCTCCTGCCTTGCGTTGTGAGGCGCACGAGTTCTCCTCCTGCTTCTATTATTCTTCTTGCCTGCTGTACGCTTGCTTCCGTGTCGAGGGTGTCGGTGGTTGTCATCGACTGCACCCTGATAGGGGCTTCGCTTCCTATTGTTATTGCTCCTACTTTTGTCAGCGTGGTCTTTCTTCTTTGCATGGTTGTTGCTTCTTCTTTTTTCTCTTCAATCTGGTCGAAGAGCACCCAGAGGGGGCTAATTGGTCTTGAAATCGTATTTGATTTCGGCGAGGTCAGCGTTTGCTTTCTCTATTTTCTTGCCGAGGGATGCCTTGTACTGCTTCAGGCGGACGGCTGTCTCCGGGTCGGAGAGTGCGAGGATCTGCATGGCGAGGATTGCTGCGTTCATTGAGGCATTGACTCCTACCGTGGCTACCGGTATGCCCGGAGGCATCTGTATGATGGACAGCATGGCATCAAGACCGTCGAGCATTCCCTTGATGGGCACTCCTATTACTGGCAGGGAGGTGCTTGCAGCGATGACTCCGGGCAGTGCGGCAGCCATTCCTGCGGCGGCTATTATGACGCGGATGCCTCGCTCTTCCGCTCCTCTTGCAAAGGCTTCGACGGCATCCGGCGTGCGGTGGGCTGAGAGGGCGTTTACTTCGAATGGTATCTGTTGTTCGTTGAGGAAGGCCATTGCCTTCTCCATGACGGGCAGGTCACTTGTACTGCCCATGATAATGCTTACTTTTGGGGACATTGTTTCTTTCTTTTTTTTCTTATTCGACCTTGTCGGAGAATACTTGTTTCTATTTTATTTATAGCGTAATGATGACAAAGAAGGATACTATTGCTCCTACTAAGAATCCATAGACTACCTGATGCAGCGAATGCTGTCGCAGCATCATTCTTCCCGTTCCTACGAGTCCTCCTACCAAGAGGCAGAGACAGAGCCACCATAGGGGGTTGAAAGCGAAGATTTCGGCGTATGCCAGCAGTCCTCCCGTGATGCCTCCTATGGCTGCGGTGTGGGTGGAAATCTTGAACCATATATTTGTTATGGCGCAGACTATCTGTATGAAGAGGGCAGCGAGGATGATGATGCTGAGGAAATGCGGGAAATGGAAGAGCTTCATGAGGTAGAAGCAGAGGAAATAACTCGATATGGATATGACGTACGGCACCATTCTTCCTTCCCTGCTTATGAGTTTCAGTATGGACCATCCCTGATACCTCATGTAGAGATGTATGAGCATCGTGGGCAGGAAGATGGTGAAGAGATAGACCATTCCGAAGATGAAGACCTTGTACTGCCAATGCAAGAGCGTAAGATAGCTGAAAAAGAACAGCAACGTAGTACTCACGAGAGGCAGGTAGAACGGCGTAAAGATTACGCTAAGCACCCTCGATGTGACTATCGAGAGCCTTGTGAGGCGGTGCATTCTTTTCTTGCCTGTTGCTGCTTTCTGGGGGTATTTGGGGGGCATTGTCTTTTTTCTTTTTGGGGATTTTTTTCTTCGACCTGGTCGAAGAACACCATGGGAGGCGTGGGGGAAACACCATCCTCCTATCTTCTCAGGCGGGCTATGGGGATGTTCAGGGCATCACGGTATTTCGCTACGGTGCGCCTTGCTATGGGGAAGCCTTGCTTCTTGAGCTCTTTTGCTATGGCATCGTCGCTTAGCGGGCGTTTCTTGTCCTCGGTCTTTATTATCTCTGTCAGTGCGGCCTTGATGCGTCGGTTTGACATTTCGGTCTCTCCATCCACGGAATATCCCGATGAGAAGAAATGTCGTAGCTGGAAGATACCCCACGGTGTCTCGGCATACTTTGACTTACACACACGTGATACGGTGGAGATATCCATGCCTATGCGCTCTGCCACGTCCTTTTCTGTCATAGGCACGAGGTCTGCCTCGTCACCGTCAACGAAGTAACGATGCTGTATGTCGATGATAGCTTTCATGGTGGCAGTCATCGTTTTCTGCCTCCTCTCTATTGCTTCGATATATCCTCTGGCGCTTTCTACTTTCTCTTTATAGAACAGCAGTGCGCTTTTCTCCGAGCGGGAAAGCGACTTTGAGTTCATCTGATAGCCGCGCAGCATCTCTTCGTAGTCGGGAGAGACGTAGAGACGGGGCAGGTCTCCGGAGTTGAGTGAGAATCTGACAGTCCCATCTTCCTCAGTATTGATGATAAAATCGGGTGTCACCTGATTGATGCTCCTGCCCATAGTCTCTCCGAGTGACGCTCCCGGACGGGGGTTGAGCCGGCGCAGTTCGGCGATGACCTCTTCCATCTCATACTCCGAAATACCGAGATGCTGGCTCAGCTTCTCCCAGTGTTTCCTGGTAAATTCGTCATAATAATCCCTTATGACCTTGCGCATGTATTTCTTCAGCGGAGAGTCCTCTTTCTGGTTTATCTGCAAGAGGAGGCATTCCTGCAGGCTTCTTGCTCCCACTCCCACGGGGTCAAAGGTCTGGAGTATGTGCAACACGTTCTCCACCTCCTTTGGACTGACGTCGAGATAATAGTATATGGCGAGGTTGTCACTAATGATTGAGAGGTCAGTGCGCAGCAGTCCGTCGTCGTCGAGCATTCCTATAAGATACTCCATGGTGGTGCGTTGGGTCTGAGAGATATTCACTTCCGCCACTTGTTCCATTAGTTTGTCACGGAACGAGGTAGTATCTCCATAGACCATCTCCTCATGTTCGGAAGAGTCAGGATTGTTATTGCCTTTCTGACGGTAGTCGCTGACGAGCCTGTCATCCGAGTCGATGCTGTCAAGAGCCTCATCGAGAGCCTGGTCACGATCCTCCTTCTCTGTCATCTTCTCGTATCTCTCCATGTCGGCACTGCTGTCAGCCTCCCCCTCAGCAGTCTCTATGACATCGGCTTCACCATCATAGTCGGCATCACTGCCATAGTCAGCATTGCCATTGACATCTCCTTCTGCCGTCCTAACGTCGTCCTCACCCTCGTCGGGCAATTCCTTTTCAAGGGCAGGATTGACGATAAGTTCCTCCTTGACCTTTTCCTCCAACTGTGCCAACGGCATCTCCAGCAGCTTCACCTGCAATATCTGCTGTGCGGTAAGAATCTGCTGCTGTCTCTGAGTGAGTTCCTGTTCCTGCGTTAAAGTACTTTTCATTGCCATTGTCAATAAAAAACATGCACACCTACTTATCAATGCAAAATTACATATTTCCCATGATATTCTTGTCATAATTAAGTATTTTTATCTGTTATGGGCAAAAAATTTTACAAAGTCTTTGTTTTTACACCTCTTTTTTATAATTTTGTCAGCGAAATATATAGGTGGGTTCTATTAATTCGCTTTGTCATATTTTGGATTTATTTTCGAGAACAAATTGTAAGTTGAAGAGGGAGCGTAGCGGGCTACGTGACCGATAAGACTTACGATTTGAACCGAAAAGAAACCAAAAGATGACAAAACGTCAAACCTACATAATAAACATTTTTGACGGTGGGACTATGAAATTGATGAACACTTCTAAAAAATCAGATATGTGTGAATAATTAATAGAACCCACCTATAGTATTTGATACTAACTGAACTAACAATATGAAGAATCAAAAACTCTCACGTTTTGCCATTGCTATGGCAAGCCTATTGGCAAGTATCACATCCGTGAACGCTGCTGAAACGACGGCATACGACAATGACAATGCTGCAACTACTACTGCTACAGAACAACTATTGGCATTCCCCGGAGCATCAGGATGGGGCAGATATGCCAAGGGCGCACGAGCTTCGTCGTCGCCTACCGTCTATCACGTCACCAACCTCAACGACTCCGGCACAGGTTCCCTGCGCGATGCAGTGTCGCAAAGCAACCGCATCATCGTCTTTGATGTCAGCGGAGTCATCAAGCTGTCGAGCAGGATTGTGTTCAAGAGCAACCTCTACGTTGCCGGACAGACGGCTCCCGGCGAGGGCATCACGCTCTACGGCAACGGCGTGAGCTTCTCTGGAGCCAGCAACATCATCTGCCGCTACCTCAGAGTGCGCATGGGAAAGAACGGCGACGGCGGCAAGGACTGCGCCGGAGTGTCCAACGGCACAAACATAATCTTCGACCATTGCTCCTTCTCATGGGGTCTGGACGAGACCTTCTCCATCAGTCCCGACGGCAAGGGTGACATTGGATACATCACCCTGCAGAACTGCATCATAGGTCAGGGTCTGCTCACCCACTCTGCAGGAGGACTGATGCAGGCTGACAATATCACGCTCTACCGCAACTTCTACTGCGACAACTCCACCCGCAACAACAAGGTGAAGGGCATCAACCAGTATGCCAACAACGTGGTTTATAACTGGCAAAACGGCTGCTACATCATGGGAGGTGACTCCGAGGGACAGTCCTACTGCAACATTGAGTCAAACCTCTTCATCAACGGTCCGGCGAAAGGTGGCAATGCTTTCGGCGGAGGCAACAGTAACTTCCACTTCTATGCCGACGACAACTGGCAGGACAGCAACATGGACGGCAAGTTCGACCCCGTGCTGATGACCTCAACAGGCGGCGGCGACCGTGTCAGCACTCCTTACGACTACCCCGATCTTGAATTGTACCCCGGCGACAAACTCATAGAGAAGAACATCCCGACCGTAGGAGCGAGCCTCCCTTACCGTGACCAGGCTGACTGCTACATGGTGGAAGAACTGATGTCACTGGGCACAGAGGGTAAACTCATCACCTACGAGACAAGCCTTCCTATCGGCGCTCCCTCTGACTGGACATGGTGGAAAGGCAGCAAACGCACCGACACCGACGGCGACGGTATGCCTGACGAATGGGAGAATGCCAACGGCACCGACCCCAACAAGGCTGACGCCACGGTCATAGCATCTAACGGCTACCTCAACATCGAGAACTATATCAACTCTATCACCAAGGCTGACAGGCAGTATTTCCTGCGCCAACCCATCACCTTCGAACTGAAAAAAGCCACGACAAGCACTCTCACCATTGGATGGCGTGACTACACCGACGACGAGAAGGGCTTTGCCATCGAGGTGAAACAGAAGGACAACACGTGGAAAGAGGTGGGACGCACCGAAGCCAACGCCACTTCATACACCATCAACGGCTTGGATCAAGCCACCATCTACGACGTGCGCATCCGTGCCTTCGGAGAGAACGGCGGCGAGGAGACTTACTCTGACTACACCACTGGCACGTTCACCACACGACAGGTGGAGACCGGCATCATAGACATCGACACCTACGAGCCTGATGTGACCAACTCTACCGAAGTGGCAGAGGGACAGAAACTCCTGCTCACCTCCGACATCATACTCAACTACAACATCCCGACAGACATCTCTCCCGCAAGCGTCGTAGCCACGGGAAAGGGCACGATAAAGGTCAGCGGCAGCGCAATAGCTGGCACAGCATCGATGAACAAGGACGGCGAAGGCACTCTCATTCTGAGCAACAGCAATAAATATACGGGTGCCACGGTCATCCACGACGGCGTGGTGGAAATCAACACTCTCAAGAACGGAGGACAGCCATCCAGCATCGGATCCTCAATAGCCGACCCGCAGAACCTCATCCTCGACGGCGGCACGCTGAGATATACTGGCAACAGCACCTCCACCGACCGCGGCGCAAGACTCATGGCACCATCAACACTGGAGATAAGCAACGCCTCCGCCACACTGACGGCTGGCGGACGCTTCGAGGGAACAGGCAATCTGACTCTCGACGGCAAAGGCACACTCGCCAT
>CALZJQ010000032.1 GCA_945787895.1 uncultured Prevotella sp.
GATGAATTCTACACGCAGATGTCCGATATAGAGAGGGAATTGCAGCACTATTGGCAGCATTTCCATGGCAAGACTGTGCTCTGCAACTGCGATGACCCTTACGAAAGCAACTTCTTCAAATACTTCGCTCTGCATTTCAATCATCTTGGATTGAAGAAACTCATCTGCACATGCTACTCATAAACTCACAATGATCATAGTGTATATATGAATACAAGTTAACAATTATTATTTTGTATAAACAAGTAAATCATAGACAAAATTTCTATGATACAGAATAAAGGAGTTCATTAAGTTAAACCAAATAAAAACAGAAAATTTATGATATCGGATAATCGTATAAAAATGATATGTTTAACATCATTGCTGCTTGCAATGCTCTTGTGCGCCAAAGTTTATGGATATGAAAAAAGAATAGTAAAGCAAGGTGATTTTGAAGGGAAGCATTGGGAGATAATTTTTGATATGGACAAGGTTGGAGTTAGTCGCAATAATGAAGGTGTCAATGTTGATGGCTTCTCAGTTTTTCCATGTAACAATTATAGGGTTGATACTGTCACTATAGGTAAAACACTTTGTTTTGAGATTGAACCCCATAAAGGCTCACACTGTAACCTTTATAACCTTAAAGGCGAGTCTCTTTTGTCTTTCAGTTTTGATCAAATATATAAACGAGCAGGTTTTTATGAATTTGTCAAACGAGACAATGTTGATACTAATTATTTGTGCGATTCAAATATTAAGTTAATTAAGTCTGATTATACTTATTCCAAGATAGAGACATTAGAGGGTTTTACGGATAAGTATTTAATGTTGGCTTATAAGACAAGCGATGGGTATGAGCATGAATGTTACACGATGGATATGAAAATGGTTCTTCCAAGGTATAAATATTTATGGATAGATAAAGACAATCAAGGAAATTTCCAGTATTGGCGTATTGAGGATTGTTACGGACATGTAGGAAGATTAGATACCAATTTTAATTGGATTATACCATTAGAAAAGCGCTTTTCTGATATATATGATACAACTATTGCTGGAGTAAGATATTACCGATGCAAGAAAGACGGCTATTGGGGATTGTATGATACGAAATTCAACGAGGTCATTGCTCCCGATTTTGAGGATTTATCCGTGTTTAGTGGTACGAATTTCATCAAGTTTAAGTTAAATGGGTTTTGGGGCGTTATGACATTGCAAGGTAGAGTGACGAAGACCATTATACCTACCACACGTGGCTATACGAATATTAGCAGATACATCAAAAGTCAGAAACGCTTTACCTATGAAATGAATGGCTATAAAGGAGAATGTAATCATTTGGGTCAACAGTTGTCAAAAATTAAAGTAAACACGACTGCTACTGCACCTGTGTCTCCGAAAAAAGAAGTTACAAAGGTAGAAGAAGCACCAAAAAAGCAAGAAGAAAAAACGATAGTCGTTGAGCATCATCGCGACCCTGTGCCAGTTCAGGAATGGCAACAATGTCAGGCATGTTTTGGTTCTGGACAGTGCCCTTATGTTAAATGCGGTGGAAGCGGTTGGTATTATGTTGGAGATAATGTAACGACCTGTTCTCGATGTCATGGTAATGGAAAATGCACGATTTGTGCAGGTAAGGGTGGACATTATATTACAGTTTATAGGTAGTAAAAGAAGCATTTTCCATAAAACAAATTTGAACAAAGGGACGGACCCCGTTCACAGCGATAATCGTGAGCGGTGTCTGACTTATGTCTAAGTTTACAGGAGGACAATTGAAAGCCCCCGGTGCATTGCGCATCGGGGGCTTTGTTTTGAGTTCATAAGTATATGAATTACCGCTTTGTCATACACGAAATGATGCGGCATGTAGTTCCTATCTTTCTGACATAAATGGATTTATTAGATATTTGATGTATTTGTCAGAAATTAACGTTGACAAGTTAACACCTGGCATTCCGTATTTCCTTGTAGTCATGGCCATAGTCCTGACTGCCGACTCTTTTTCTCGCGAGGAAAATAATATTTCTCCCCGAGTAAGTCGATGTTTCCACCGACAGTACACATGACCACGAGAGAGGGAAACCTCATAGTGAAGTGTTAACTTGTTAACGCATAACCCGCCTTAAGACGGATGCGTTAATTATATGTAAATAATGAATGATTTACTCATTTTTGTTATTGGTTATTCAAGGAAAATACCTACCTTTACAGCAGAAAACTTGGAAAAGTTACATAAATAGGTGTAGAATACCTTGGAAAAGTTACATAAATTAGGGTAGAATGCCTTGGAAAAGTTACATTTGTATGATAAAAAGAAAGATTGACACTGTGATTGAGGAGCATTTCAAAAGCTCCCGGAAGGCTCTTTTCCTGACTGGAGCACGACAGTCGGGCAAAACGTATGCTATCCGAAAATACGCCAAGAATAATGGTCTTAACCTTGTGGAAGTGAACTTCTTGCTTCAGCCCGACAGTATGGCATTGTTCAAGGGTACGAGGGATGTCAAAGACCTGCTGATTCGTCTATCGGCATATTCAAATGTAAATTTGGAGACAGGCAAGACACTTGTTTTCTTAGATGAGGTGCAAGAATGTCCAGATGTGATGACATGGGTGAAAGCTCTTGTCGAAGATGGCAGTTATATGTATGCCCTCAGCGGTTCGCTACTCGGTGTTGAACTGAAGGATATACGTTCTATTCCTGTTGGATATATGTCAGAATATCAATTGTATCCGCTTGATTTCGAGGAATTCATACGTGCAGTTGGTATAAGTGACAGAATTATTGACTCCTTGCGTGAGTGTTGGGAAAAGCGAAAGCCAGTGGATGGATTTATCCACGACAAGATGATGCAGCTGTTTCATCTCTATCTTATAGTTGGAGGTATGCCGGCAGCTGTCCAGGCATATATCGACACTAACAACATGCAGCGGGTGTCTCAGGAACAGCGAGACATTCTGACGCTATACAGGCGTGACATAGGCAGATACGACTCCATTCAGAAATTATATATCAATGAGATTTTTGAGCTAATTCCCTCGGAACTGAATGCCAAGAACAAACGTTTTATTCTCAAAAGACTGAATAAACACAAGACATTCTCACGGCACGAGAATGACTTTCTGTGGCTGAAGGATGCAGACATGGCTTTACCCACATATAATGTCTCCGAACCATGTTTGCCGCTGAAACTCAGTGAACAGAGAAATCTGTTCAAGTTATTCCAGAATGACGTGGGACTTCTTGCCTGCCAATATGCAGATGGAATACAGCTTCAGATATTGCAGGGTAATGTCAATATAAATTATGGTGCAATCTATGAGAATGTGGTGGCGCAGGAGCTGCATGCCCATGGCTATCCTCTGTATTATTTCAATAGCAAGAAGCAAGGCGAACTTGACTTCCTTTTGGAGAATGATACGGAGATAATACCTGTTGAAGTCAAGTCTGGCAAAAACTATGAACGTCATAATGCCTTGCGCAATGTTTTGAACACATCGGAGTACGATATAAGCCAGGCTTTCGTCTTGTGTAATGACAATCTCCGTGTTGTGAATCGTATCATATATCTACCTATATATATGCTAATGTTTATATCTAAAGCTAAATCTCCACAACCGATGATATACAAGATTGACATTAAGGGATTAGCGTGAATGACAATCAATCAGTCTGTCTTTGACGTATGTCTCCTGGGCTTTTTGCTTGATTGGATGAACAGATGAACAGTGGACTGACACCGTTCTTCGTTCTTAGAAATTGAACATCTGACAGCCGCCGTTCACAATGATAATCGTGAACGGTGGCTGTTTTTATGTCTAAGTTTGTGCTGTATCATAGTGAAGTCTGTATCAAGGGAAGTAATTAATAGAACCCACCTATATCCATACCAATCAGCATAATCTCATTTTTGTGTAAATTCCCGAAACGGCAGAGGATTTTGAGGGGAATAGTTCTCTCTTGTTGAAAAATTGGGCTATAGTGTGGCGATTCATAGCCGACTGTCATCAACTCATTGGAAAGCAACGATGAAGGTAGTATGATAACCGCTGTCAGCCTTGTCGGCAAGGGAGAGGTATCCGCCTTGCTTTGCCATCAGCTGGCGGGAGAGAGCGAGACCTATTCCTGTGCCGGACTGCTTTGTGGTATAGAACGGAATGAAGATGTCTCTTCTGATTTCCGGTGGTATCGGCGTTCCGTCGTTGCTGATGTGGAGGGAGTCGTCATGCCACGTGAACGCTATTGCCTTTGCATTTGCTTCCATGGCGTTCTTGATGATGTTGATGCACAATTGTCTGACGAGGGATTCGTCCATGCTTATGCGTGTCGGGGGAATGTTGATAGTCCATTCGAGTGAGGGATAGAGGGCGGAGATGCCGTAGATGAAAGATTGCAGGTCGTGCTCGCTTTTCACGGGTTCCTGCAGTTGTGTCAATTTTCTGTAGCTGTCAACGAATGTGACGAGGTGCGTACTGGCATCGTTAATGGCCTGTATGCCTTTTTCGAGGGATGACCCCTGCACGTCAGGATGTTCAAGGTATGCTTGGCTTATACTCTGTATTGGAGTCGTGACATTCATAATCTCGTGTGTGAGTACACGTGTCAGCCTCTGCCATGACTCTACTTCATTCTCGGCTACCAGACGACAAATTTCCTGCCCGAGGTCGTTGAGTACCTCTTGCAATGCCTTTTCTCCATAGAAGAGTCCTTTGACTGGCAGACGGAAAGTGAAGTCGTGGTTTCTTACAGCCTCGCGCATGAGATGTGCTCTCACTTTCAGATTGTTCTGATGATGAATGAAGTAGCAACCCAGTAGTGATATGGCAATGGCGAGAGAAATAATTATAGTGACAATCATTTCTTTAGTTTTTTATAGAGACGTTGACGTGAAATCTCAAGCAGTTCGGCGGCTTTGCTGATATTTCCATGGCATTTGTCCACGACTTTGCGCACGTGTTCCTCTTCCATTTTCTCCAAAGGAAGTACCTCTGTACTATTATCGACAGCATCTTTCAGGGTACGTATGAGTTCGTGGTTATCCCATGGCTTTGTGACAAAGTCGGCAGCCCCGCTCTTCAGTCCTCTGACGGCTAACTTTACGTCAGCGTATGCAGTCATCAGCACGATGGGGATATTGGGGTGGCGGCGGTGGATAGCCTGCACCCATAGCAGACCTTCATGCCCAGTGTTCACTCCGAGAGAGAAATTCATGTCGAGCAGGATTACATCTACCGCTTCCTGTCGCAGTGTAGTCAGGATATTCTCAGGTTTGGTAAGTGTCAGGACACGGTCAAAGACACCATCGAGACATATTTCAAGGGTGGTAAAGATAGATGTGTTATCATCTACGACGAGTATTGTTCCGTAGTTTGCCATTGATTGGTTGTTTAGGTATGCTGCTGCAAAGATAATTATTTCTGTGAAGAAAACTCGAATATTGTAACAAAAATACGTATTTCTTTTGATTTCCTGCGCTCAAGTGTATTGTTTTAATACAGATTAGTGTATTGTTTTAATACAATCGCAGTTTTGAGAGAGTAAAAAGCATTGCTGGTGGTTGTAACTGTTGTACCTTTGCATCAAAAATCAGAGCGAATGAAAAGAATAGTTTACATATTTCTATTTATCTCTACTCTTCCCTGCATGGCGCATGAAGCGTGGACTATAGAGCAGTGCATACAGTATGCCGTCAATCACAATCATGACGTGAGGCTACAGGATTTGGCTTTGGAGGAGAGCAGGATAGACAGGACAAAGGCTGTGGGAGCCTTTCTCCCAAGCGTGAATGGCAGCATAGGAGGGCAGTATAATTTTGGTCGTGCTATCGATCCAGAGACCAACACCTATACTGATGTCAGTACTTTTTATAATGGTTACAGTCTCTCTGCCAGCATTCCCGTCTTTGATGGTTTTCAGAGATACAACGATTTGCGGGCTTCCAGAGCAAACATACTCCTCGGGCGCAGCAGATTGCAGGCGCAGAAGGACCAGACGGCGCAGGACGTTCTGGCGAGTTACATCGAGCTGCTCTACTGCAAGGGCAGCGTGGAGATAGCCAGAAAGAAGCGGGATGAGAGCATGATGCTGCTCCGACAGACGGAGGTGATGGCTCAGGTAGGCAGGAAGAGTGAGGCGGATGTCTCACAGATGCGTGCCACATACGCTTCTGACGACTATGAGGTGACGCATCAGCAAAGCCTTTATGACAAGGCTCTCATAGCGTTGAAGCGTCAGATGAACTTTCCCATGGAGGATACACTCTCAGTGGCAGACTGCGATACCTGCGACATGGCAGAGCCTACGTTGATGGAGAATCCTGAAACTATATATTCGCAAGCGGGGCATTTCAACCCGAAGATAAAGCAGGCAGAGTATAATCTGCAGGCGGCAAGGTATAGTCTGAGGGCAAGCAAGGGCGCATTGTATCCTTCCATTAACATTGGAGCAGGCATATCTACCAGATACAACAAGCAGTTGCATAAGGTAGGAACAATGAAGTTCAGCGAGCAGTTCCGCAACAATGCAGGAGAATATATCAGTGCCACGCTGTCCATTCCTCTATTCGACAGACTGAGCACGCTAAGCAGCATACGCAAGAGTAGGAACAACGTCAGGAGGGCGGAAGAGGAACTGGACTATAACCGGCGTGAACTGCATCGTCTTGTCAGCGAGACATACTGCGACAGAGTGAACAGCTTAAAGGAAATGGAGAAGATGAGGTGCAAGGTGGAGGCTGACAGCGTTGCCTTGAAGCAGACCGTAAGGAAATACGAGGAAGGGCTTTCCTCTGCCATTGACGTTCAGACGCAGGCAGTGACGTTGCTGCAGAGTGAGGCCATGTTGCTCCAGTGCCGCTTGACTTTTACATACAAGACAAGATTGTTACAATATTATAAGGGAATACCTCTATGGACAGAATAATAGAAAAAAAACGAGGTTTGCAAAAGAAGCACATACCTTACATCGCAGTGGCGACGGTTCTCCTCCTCTTTGTCGTATGGATTGTCTTTGGAAATCATCAGAGCACTATGCAGGTGGATGCCGAAGGCGTGACCGTAAGCAGCGTGACAAGGGGAGAATTCAAGGACTATGTCCGCATGATAGGCACCGTAGTGCCTATACAGATAGTGCATATCTCCCCCGAAGAGGGTGGTATAGTGATGGAAAAGGTGGCAGAGGAGGGACAGAGAGTGAAGAAAGGCGACGTGATAGTACGACTTTCCAACAGCAGTCTCGACCTCCAGATACTTAATGCTGAGGCGGAACTTGCTGAGAAGCAGAACCTGCTGAGAAATACTCAAGTGGCTATGCAGCAGGACAGGCTCAACAATGAGACGGAGAGCGCAACGATAGAGATGGACGTGGTGCGCAAGCGCAGGGCTTTTGAGCAGAACGAACGCCTGTATCGCGAGAAACTCGTGTCAAGGGAAGACTTTCTGCAGGCGAAGGAAGACTACGAACTGGCGAGAAAGAAGCAGGCTCTCATCGGGGAACGACTGAAGAAAGATGCGCAGTATCGCAGCATACAGATGGAGCAGATGGAGGATAATCTGGCAAATATGCGACGCAATGTAGTCTTGGTGCGAGAGAGAAAAGACAAGATGGAAGTGCGTTCTGGCATTGACGGTGAACTTGGAATGCTCGACGTGGAGATAGGTCAGAGCATCTCGGCAGGCGAGAAGATAGGACAGGTCAACGACGTGAGCGACTTCAAGATAGAGGCAATGATTGACGAGCATTACATTGACCGCGTGAAAGTGGGGCTGTCGGCAACGTTTGAGCGTGACGGGAAACGATATGCCCTTTCCGTCCGAAAGGTCTATCCTGAGGTGCGTGAGGGAAAGTTCCGCACGGATTTTGTCTTCACAGGAGCCCGTCCCGACAATATCAGAGCAGGACAGACCCATTACCTGAACCTTGAACTTGGCAAGCCTACGCAGGCTGTCCTGCTTCCTCGCGGTACGTTTTTCCAGACTACCGGAGGCAACTGGGTCTTTGTCCTTGACAAAAAAGGCAACAAGGCTTACCGTCGCAACGTGCGCATCAACCGTCAGAACCCTCTCTATTATGAGATAGAAGAAGGACTGGAACCTGGCGAGAAGGTAATCACCAGCGGCTATGAGGCTTTCAAGGACAATGAAGTGCTTGAATTGAAATAAGGTGGGTTCTATTAATTCCCATCGTCAAAAATTTTAATTCTGTAGGTTTGACGTTTTGTCATCTTTTGGTTTCTTTTCGGTACAAATCGTAAGTCTCATCGGTCACGTAGCCCGCTACGCTCCCTCTTCAACTTACAATTTGTCCTCGAAAATAAATCCAAAATATGACAAAGCGAATTAATTGAACCCACCATAAAATAGAAAGTTGAATAAATCAAAAAAAAGACATCATGATAAAAATCAGCAATCTGACAAAGGTCTTCCGCACGGAGAATGTGGAGACAACGGCACTCAATGGAGTAAGTATCGAGGTAAAGGAAGGCGAGTTCGTAGCCATCATGGGACCGTCAGGATGCGGCAAATCAACGTTGCTCAGCATCCTCGGGCTTCTCGACAACCCTGACTCAGGAGATTATTATCTCGACGGAGAGGAAGTAGGGCATCTGAAAGAAAGCGAGCGCACGAAATATCGCAAGGGACGCATAGGCTTTGTATTCCAGAGCTTTAACCTCATTGACGAGCTTACCGTGGAGGAAAACATTGACTTGCAACTGAAATACCTCAACGTACCCAAGGCAGAAAGAAAGGAGAGGGTGCTGGAGATACTGCGTAAGGTGAACCTATCACAGCGCGCCACACACTATCCACAGCAACTCTCTGGAGGACAGCAGCAACGTGTGGCAATAGCGCGGGCAGTAGTAGCGCAGCCAAAGATAATCCTTGCCGACGAGCCGACAGGTAATCTCGACTCAAAGAACGGACACGAAGTCATGGAACTGCTATCGCAACTTAATGCCGAAGGCACTACCGTCCTCATGGTGACACACAGCCAGCACGATGCACAGTATGCCAATCGCACGATAAACCTCTTCGACGGAGAAATAGTAAACAACACGATACTTTGACATTAACTCTATGAAATCACTTCTATATCAACTAAGACACTATAAGTTGGCATCGCTGCTCAACTTCATAGGTATCGTTCTTGCTTTCACAGGGTGTTATATTCTATCTACCCAAATCAGTTATATCGGTAGTTATAACAAAGGGATAGATGATTACGAGAACATACGTCGTATCTACGTTCAGGGCATAATGGAAGAAGGGGCATGGCTTTCATCATTGAACCGTCCCTTGCTCGAACGGCTGAAAGAATGTCCGCAAATAGAGAGCACAGGTTATTTTGCTACCTATTTCACAACCAATGCAGAACTTGACAAGGACGGAAGTATCATCACCAATTTTATTTCCCGTGGCAATGCAGACTTCTTGACTACATTAAATGCAAAGCCAGTAGATGGAAAAATGACATTGCCTGATACAAAATATCCATGTGTGGTCATTCCTGCATCGCTTGCAGAGAAATATTTCGGCAACGTCACTTGCGCTGGAAAAATGATAAAGTTCAAGGATGGAGAGACAGCACAAGTAACAGGAGTCTATCAGGACTTTCCAGACAACTGCGACATCACCAATGCAATATATTTGAATATGGGTGATGATAATATGCATGAAATGAGCAACTGGAACTACAGCGCCTATATACGTGTCACTCCCGACACTGACGAGAAAACACTCAATGCCACCCTTACCAAAATAGCCACCACCCTTGAGAAAGAGAGAATGGGAATGGACACAGAAGAAAACAGACAGAAACTGAAGTCAATAAAGGCAATAGCCATGCCTGTCAGCAAGACCTACCTTAATGGATATGACAGAACAACCGATACGGGCAGCCAGACTTTCTACTATATCCTCCAACTTGCTGTCGCCTTGCTGCTCATCGTGGCTCTTATCAATTTTGCCAACTTCTCTATGGCTCAGGCTCCAATGCGCGTCAGAGGCATCAATACCCGTAAGGTGATGGGAGAGAGCAATACTTCGTTACGCATACGATTAATGATAGAGGGAGTTGTCATCAGCATCGCAGCATTCATCTTTGCGTTGATATTGGTCTATGCCATCGGACAATGGGAGAATATTGGCAATTACATAAATGGCACATTGGCATTGCAGGAACATATCATATCCATACTCTTGCTCTTCATCATCAGCATAGTAATAGGAGTCCTTGCTACTGCTTACAGCGCAGTGTTCGTCACCTCTTTCCCACTCAGCCTTGCCCTAAAAGGCAGTTTCGGACTGACTCCTCGAGGAAAGACCGTAAGACAGTTACTTGTAGCATTCCAACTGGTACTGGCATTCCTTATGATAATCTTTGTCAGCGTCATAAGTAGTCAGCGTGACTATATCTACAATTCTGACTATGGATTTGACAAGGACGTGCTGATGATAGGAGATGTGAGAGCTGTCACCACCGAAAAGAAGGCCACAATAGGAAGAGAACTGGAGAAGATTAATGGAGTAGAAAGCGTCTCATTCTCTATGACATCATTCGGATTGCAGGATTTCTGCATGACGTGGGCAAGGAAACACAACGATGAAAAATATACATTCTCCGCAATTCCTGTAGATTGGAAAATACTGCCTACACTCGGCATTGACATTGTTGAGGGCAGAGATTTCAAGGAAACAGACGGTGATGTATATATCATCAACGAGGCCATGAAGAAGAAATATCCCAACATAGAGATAGACAAACCCCTCTTTGACGGCGATCTCACAGTAGTTGGCGTATGCAAAAACTTCCGTGCCATGTCAACACGTATTGACAATAACCTAACCCCTTTGGCATTTATCATCTTTGGTAAGAGATTTAAGAATTGGGGAGACCAGAAGTCGTGTATGTATGTACGGTTGGCTGCTAATACAGATAAGAAAGAATTGCGCAAGATAATAGAGAAGACGTTTGTAAGCATTGCAGGTGAGGATGCACCCTCTGACTTAAGATTTCAGGACGAATGTCTCGAACAGTCATATCAGAAAGAGTTGCGCTTTATTACACAGATGGAGACAAGTACCCTCCTTACCTTCATCATCACCCTCATAGGAGTCTTCTGCCTCACCATGTTTGAAACGGAATACCGCCGTAAGGAGATAGCCATACGCAAGGTAATGGGAAGCAGCGTCACGGAGGTGCTCATCCTCTTCACTCGTCGCTATGCGTTGCCGTTGTTCCTCTCATTTATCATAGCCGCCCCTGCAGCTTACTATATCAGCAGCAGTTGGCTCCAGCACTTTGCCGAGCGCACCCCCATCCACTGGTGGATATTCCCACTCTCCTTCCTTGTAGTCAGCGCAGTAGTCATACTGACCGTCATCATCCAGAGTTGGCGAGTAGCCACCATGAACCCGGTCAATAATCTGAAAACAGAGTAGGCAGTTTGGTTGTCTTGTTGTTTTGTTGTTTGGTTGGCTGTGCCGCAAATGAGTCGAATACTATCAACCAAACAACCATACAACAAGACAACTAAACAACAAATTCCGATTTTGTCCTATCGGCTTATTTTCCTGATGCTTCTCTAAGGCATTCAAAATCAGCGCAATACAAAAAGCGTTGATATTACCTTGCAAAAGCATAGCTTTTACGTGGTAATATCAACGCTTTTGTCATGTAATATCTATGCTATTACAGTGCAATAGCGTAGATATTATTTTGTCCTATTACGACAATATATTGACTGTGCCAAAGGGGAAGAATACGGTTCATCCGACATTTCGAGTGATGCGATGGTAAAGATATATAGATAAAAAGATGAAAAGCCGCTGACTTTATTTGTATATTTGAGTAACCGCAAACTAAGGAGATTCCCGTGCGAACATTTTATCATGGTGGGTTCACAATGACATATTGAAGTGTCGTAAGCACATCTAACCTGTTACACACAGCCCCCCCCCCCGGCGGAAATCCCTACCATGCTTTAGGGCTTTTCCTGCTCCAAGTATGGTTTTTCCTTTTGAAGGCGATGAAAAACAATGTAATTTTGCACTCAGAAATCAGAGATAAATCACTTACCTCAATTTCAGGAGAGATAGTAAGATTCACACAATGTAAAACAGAGCCGCAAGGCTCACAATACCTTTAAGATTATGAAGACTACAATTAAGAGCATGATGGTAATCACAATGATGATTCTCGGCACAATGACCACTTTCGGAAAGACAAATACAAACAGCCACAACCCGAGCAGAGTACAGACCGTCAGGAAAGAATGCAACCTCCGTCATATCCACAACAGGAATTGCGGAAAGACGGTAGTCATCTCAAGACCATGTCCGGTAATGGAGAAGCAACTGCGTAAGCATATCGTCAAAGGCAATCACAAATACGACCGCCGCGGCGTATGCAGCAAATGCCACCTGACCGTCTCCGAGGTGCACAGGTATGAGCATCAGTTGGGACTCTGCAATCCCATTCCGTACGGAAGACAGCGCAGATGATTTAGTTGTTTGGTTGTTTAGTTGTTTAGTTGTTTTGTTGATAGCTTTTCTCCATTGCGAAGACAAACAACAAAACAACCAAACAACCAAACAACAAAACAACCAAACAACAAAACAACAAAACAACCAAACAACCAAACAACAAGACCCTGACATAGGAGGGTTTTATGTATTAAGGCAGGACTGTATGACGCTACGGCCGAAACGTGAGATTGCATGTCTGAAACGGACAGGTGTGCTGAAAAGAGTGGACAGAAAAAGAGAATGGATAGTGGGGTAACTGGCAAATGACAAGATGCCAGAGTTTCTGTAACAGGCTTCTATTCCTGTTCCCTGAATGCCGAAGGCAGATAGCCTGTCTGCCGCTTGAAGAACTTGACGAAATAGGAGGTATCCTCAAAGCCCAGATGGTCGGCTATTTCCTTTATCATCATGTTGGAAAAGCGCACGAGGCGCTTTGCTTCCAAGGTCGTCCTGTCATTGATGAAGGCTAACGGGGCTTTTCCCGTACTCTCAATCACGCTGTTGCTGAGCGTCTTGGCAGAGACGTTGAGACAGTCGGCATATTCCTTTACTGTGTGCATACGTGTATAATGCCGTTCCAACGTCTTGCGGAACTGCAGGAAGAGTCTGTGTGACGGCTTAGCCGCATCGAGGGGAGTGTCGCCGTTCTTCTCGCAATACCGGTGGATGAGGATAAGGAATATCTTGGTATATGAGCGCAGCATATCGATATGCCCGATAAGGTTTCGGTTGAGTTGTTCCTCTTCCAGTTTGTGCAGGACAAAGAGAAGACGCTGTGCCGTTTCCTCGCTTATAGTGCAGCAGGGGCGCGAGTTGAAGGCGTTGAAGAGGTTATACTTGATGTAGATGTCTTCATCGGTGTGTTCCTCTTTCAGGAAATCTGTACAGAACTTGATGAGTATGCCCTTGTGTGCCGTAGCCCGGTCGAAGAAATGCACTTGTCCAGGGGCAAGGAAGAAGAGAGTGTTCTTTTCTATTGGGTACTCCTGAAAATCTACGGTATGCGTTCCTCCTCCCTCGCGAAACCATATTATCTCATAAAAAGTATGCACGTGGGGAGAGTCGTTGTCCATGTCGTCATGCTCAAAGGATTCCGGCATATAGTCAATACTGAGTTCCGCTCCCTTTGGTGTGTTGCACACCATATTATATATGGCGTCTAATCTTGGCTGTTCCATATTCTGACGGTTATGATTATGATATGCAAAGTTACGCCTATTTTACGGATTTGCAATGGCAAAGATAGAAAGAAAAATGGTAAATTTTGGAAAAATTACATTGTATTAACAATGCTTTTCCAAAATTTACCATTTGTTTTCTAAAATTGTCGTGCGATAGTTTGGAATAATCCTTTATCTTTGCAAACGAAAATAGTGGATTGATAGTCGGCAGACATCTTAATACAGCCGGCTATGACAGGAAACTAACAGAATAAATAATCACTAAAAAATCATTACAATTATGGCAACAAAGTACGCTGGCACACAGACAGAGAAGAATCTTGAGGCCGCTTTCGCAGGTGAAAGTCAGGCACGCAACAAGTACACTTACTTCGCATCAAAGGCGAAGAAAGAGGGTTTCGAGCAGATAGCAGCTATCTTCCAGCAGACCGCTGACAACGAGAAGGAGCATGCAAAGATGTGGTTTAAGGAACTCAATGGTATCGGTGATACTGCAGAGAACCTTGCTGCAGCTGCCGAAGGAGAGAACTATGAGTGGACGGACATGTACGAAGGTTTTGCAAAGACAGCAGAAGAGGAGGGCTTTACGGTGCTCGCTGCTAAGTTCCGCCTCGTGGCTGCAATAGAAAAGAGGCATGAGGAACGTTATCGCGCTTTGCTCAAGAACGTGGAGATGTCCGAGGTATTCGCAAAGAGCGAGGTGAAAGTATGGGAATGCCGCAACTGCGGACATATCGTTGTAGGCGAGAAAGCACCTGAAGTATGTCCTGTATGCGTGCATCCAAAGGCTTACTTCGAGATACACATGGACAATTTCTAAGTCTCGGTTATACGGTTGTTTGGTTGTCTTGTTGTCTTGTTGTTTGGTTGTTTGGTTGATAGTATTCGACTCATTTGCGGCACAAACAACCAAACAACTAAACAACCAAACAACCAAACAACAAGACAACCGTAATAACAATCCGCACACCCCAAGGGAACAGTGAGCAAATATCACATTTGCCATTGACAGTTCGGTTGTCAAATCATGCGATTCAGCATTTTGCTTGTTTTTTTCTTGCTTGTTGATGCAAAATACTTTCTACTTTTGCATTGACAAGATTTTTTTTTGAGGATAAAGCAATGGAAGAACAAGCAAGGGAAATTATTTTCCATCATCAGATACCGGCACAACTGAGGTTCTCTGATGTCGATCGTTTCGGACACGTAAACAATTCTGTATATTTCTCACTCTTTGACATGAGCAAGGAGAAATATTTCATGGAGGTAGTGGATGGCGATATGTTTCACAAGGTGAATATCGTCATCGCAAATATCAATGCCAGTTTCCTTGCACCGATATATTTCCCTGACGAGATAGTAATACAGATGGCTGTCACACACCTGGGCAATAAGAGTTTTACGCTCACGCAGCGCGCTGTCAACATTCGTACAAAAGAGTTGAAATGCGAGTGCCGTACGGTCATGGTGTGCATTAATCCGGAGACAAAGGAGACCATACCCCTACCCGATGACTTCAGACAGAAAGTGAAAGCGTTTGAGGGGGAGAACCTCCTCTGAACGCTTTTGATTACATAATTGCAGCCTATGCGGACAGGTGTATTGTCACTCTATGATGCCGCAAAGACGCTGCCCTGTAACCGTCAGTTCCCCTTTTAGCTTGTCGTAAGGGATGACAAAAGTGGGACGACCGGCGGCATAAGGTGCTATCTCGTATGAATTGTAGATAACTTTCAAGCCTTTATCAGTAAACAGCGGAGGGCACTGAGGCAGAGGCATGGAGTAGATATACTCCTCATTGAAGAGCATTGGCTTCAGTTCGTCATCGGTAGTCACGGAGAAGTATTCTTTCAGCCCCTGACGTATCAGTTTCTGAAAATTCTCCCCCTTGACGTTTCTGAATATCTCCCAGCCTATGCGTCGGCAGTCGTCCTTGCGCAACGTCACACCGTAGTCGATGCAAAGTCCATGTGCTCCTCCCTGATAGGTCTCACAGATAAAGCCTACGGTCAGAAAGCGTGGGGTCTCGGCAATCCTTGATATTACAGTGTTCCAATAGAGAGATGGGGAGGTACTTGACACTTCCTTGAATTGCTCATAGTCTGACCGCCACTCTGTGACGGTCTGTGTGTGATAATAAGCCATGATGGCATATGGCGAGGTGTATGTTCCCTGATAACTGCCTCCAAGCATCTCACTGGCATACTCTGTCATCGCCTGAGCAAGCGCAGAGGTGGTGTCTGATGGGTAATCCATGGTTATGGCAAAGTGTCCCATGTCGATATCTGCCACTATGCTGTCGCTTTCCATTGCCGATGCTGCCGTTGCGTTCTCTTTGGCACTACAGGAAAAAAACATTACAAGACCGCAGCACGTAAATGCTGCTGAAAGCAGAAATAATAAAGATTTGCGTTTCATTGGGTGTGGTTTTGGGTTGTAGGTTGTTGGGTTTGGGTTATTGGTTTGCAATGATGATGCAAAGGTAATGTTTTTTCATGAAAACACAAAAAAAAACTACAGTTGCAGATTATTTCAAACCACCCTGATGTTAACGGACATCCACCCTCTACCCTTACCAGAGTTTGTTCAGTTTGTAGGCGAACGTGAGGAGGACGTAGCGGTTTTGGCTTTCGTTTGTTGCCACCTTGTTGCCTGTGTACGAGGTTGAATAGGTGATATTCCTCTGCTTTGCAAGCACGTCGAAAGCATTGAGGGTGAGAGATCCTCGGCCTCTGAGGATGCGATAGCGTAAACAGAAGTTAAGACAGGCGTCAGAACCATTCGCCATGGAGAGCGTACTACCATGCTTCCAGGTGTAATAATAGCCTGCACAGATGTCGATTTTCTCTCCGAAATAGCGTTTTATAATAAGGTTGAGAGTGTAGGATGAAGTAGAAGGCGACAAGAGCTCGTTGGCGTATTCGCTTTCGTTTTTCATCCATGTGCCGTTAGCCGAAGCATTGATGTCCCAATGCTCATTGCCGTATTTCAATCCGACATTGGCCTGGATAGTCTTGTTTCTTGTTTCTGTCACTATGTCTTCACTGCCGTATGATATGGTACGGGGCTGGTTTTTATATCCATATCCAGCATCAGCGTTGATAGTAAACAGCCCGTATGAATAACTATCGTAGATATGTCCGCTCCATCCCCATCCTCCTTTCACGTTGACCAGCATTCTCTCCTGCGCACCAGTCTCCATGTCGTAGGTGGTCTTTTCGCCTATTTCCCTTACGTTCTTGCTGTAATTGAGATTAAGGCGTAAGAATTTTTTCGATATGGTGAGGGAAGCCGTATGGAATTGTTTGTTGTGCAGGTCGGGGTTGCTCTTGAAGACTAACAGAGGATTGGAGTTGTCAGTGATAGGGAGCAACTGGTAGAGTGAAGGCGAACTGGTAGATGCTTTGTAGGCTGCATTGAATCTAAATTCCTGCATCTGCTTTGAAACAGACGCATTGACGGTCCAGTTGAGGAAATCGTAGGTCTTGTCGAAGTTGTCGTTTTCCTTGAATGCCGTATTGGCATTGATATGCTCCGGTCTCAGTTCTGCAGCCAGAGAATATCTCCAATTGGAAGAACCTTCCCCACCCAGTGACAATGAACTCTTGATTGTCTGCAACAGACTTCTTGTCTTGGAGTTGCGGTACATACTGAAATCCTCGGTCCCATTGAACGCTTCCGGCGCAAAATCTCCCATAGATAAGGGTGTATCATCGAGTTGGAATACAGTGCGCTCGTTGTCTGTTTCGCTATAAGTGAACAGATATGAGGAGTTGACGGAAACCAGTCTTGACCGATAGGTATGATTTGCCGTAGCATTGAGAGTCACGGTTTTTGACGGATTGATGAGCAACTGACTCTTGATGCTGTTACTGGTGAGGTCATTGTTTTTGTAAAAGGTGAGGCGGTTGGAGGATATGGAAGAACTTTCATTCTCATCTACCGTGAAGGTTGCATTGATGGAGAAGCGGGAGCCATATAATGATTTTATTTTGTTCATGATTGACATATTCATCACAGCAGTCTTTTTATCACCTATTGATGCCGTCTCATTGCTGTTCCTGTTCCTGATATTCGTCATGTCAAGATTGGAGAAATCGGTAGATAACTCTCCGATAAAGGGGGTGTCGGTGAATGACATCGTGGTGGACTTCTGAGAATTACCAGATGTAGAATGCGACACATTTGCCCACAACGACGTAGCAATATTCGGAAAGTCCCTGACGATACTCAGACTTGCAGTGTTTGCATTACTCTTGTTCGTATTTCGTGTTTCCCGCAGATTGAATACGCTGTTGTCTGAAAGGAATTGCTCTTCGGCAGTTGCCCCCTCCGTCACCCTGTCATCATGCTTGTGTTCATACTTGCCTGTGACACTGCAGTCTTTCCCGAGACTTTCCTTGATACCTACGTTAATATTCTTTCTTGTATCACCGGAGGAGTTTGACATTGGTCTCGTCATCGTCAGACCTGTAGCCTGCTGGACAGTAACCTGCGACGGCATACTGCTGATACCTGCATTGACAGAGTATTCTCTTCTTGAGGAAAGGTGGACGCTGGCATCACCGTTGACAAGATACTTTCCCCAACTGTCAGTAGTACCGGCTACAAGATTGGCAAAGATGGTCTTGGTGACATTCCGTTTGGTCTTCATATCCATCACCATGCGTTTAGTGAGATTTCCCTTCAGCGAGTCTTCCCTTGTCGCCGCCTCGTAAATCTTCAGCTGAGAAAGTTCCTTGGTGGGCATATTGTTGAGGGCAATTCCCATATTGTCGCGAAAGAAACTCTGACCATTAAGACGAATTTCGGATATTGCCTTGTTGCCATACATCAGTACTCCTCTTTCGTCATAGTGCATTCCCGGCATACGCCTGACAAGTTCAATGAGCACGGAGCCGGAAGGCATCTTGAAAGCATCGGTGTTATAGACCAAAGTGTCACCCTTCATGAACATCTTTTTCAGTTCACTGACCACCTCGACGTGGAAAGTGTGGCAACATCGCTTGCCATAGACAATCACCTGTCGTTTACAGAGGATGCGGTCGGTACGAAGGAGATGTTCCCCAGGGAACGTGTGGCACGTATGCGCTACAACGAATGTTGTGCAGAAGATGGCTGTTCTCCTGCTGGAGCATACTTCCGTGAGGATGATTAGGCAAAGCATTAATCTCTATACCTATATAAAACCATCTGATTTTTGTCATAGACATATTTGAGCACCAACTTGGGGTACACTCATAAAATGGTATCTGATGATATAAAAAAAAGGCAGCACCGAGATAAAAATCGGTACTGCCTTTTTCTTGATAAAATGTGGTAAGATATATATCATGTCCGGATAAAAACGTGCCGGACGCGAATAAACTACACCTTGATTTCTACTTCTACACCAGAAGGGAGCTCAAGCTTCATGAGGGCATCGATAGTCTTTGTGGTAGAGCTATAGATGTCGATGAGACGCTTGAAATCAGAGAGCTGGAACTGCTCACGGCTCTTCTTGTTTACGAATGTAGAACGGTTTACTGTGAAGATACGCTTGTGGGTAGGGAGTGGAATAGGACCACTTACTACAGCACCTGTAGCCTTAACGGCCTTTACAATCTTCTCTGCTGACTTGTCCACGAGCTTGTGGTCGTAAGATTTCAGCTTGATACGAATTTTTTGACTCATTGTGTTGATTAATAATAGTGAATGCGAGATGGGAACGAGGTGTAGATACTGCGTCCTTGCCTGCACTCTGTAGTTGAAAAATATGAATTATTATGTAGTGGAAGTCCGTAAAGAGTCATTTGCTCACGGACTTCCATTATTGTTTTTATACGAGATCAGCGCGTCCCTTTACCTCCTCAAGGATAGCCTTGGCGATAGAGCTTGATACAGCCTCGTGGTGGTCATATTCCATAGAAGAAGTAGCACGACCTGAAGTGATGGTACGGAGAGCGGTAACATAACCGAACATCTCTGACAGAGGTACCATAGCCTTCACAATCTTTGCGCCTGAGCGTGCATCGTCCATACCCTGAACCATGCCGCGACGCTTGTTGAGGTCACCGATAACGTCACCCATGCTCTCCTCTGGAGTTACTACCTCTACCTTCATGATAGGCTCCATGAGTACAGGACCTGCCTTAGGACATGCGTTCTTGAACGCATTGCGTGCAGCAAGCTCGAATGAGAGCTGGTCAGAGTCAACTGGGTGGAAGCTACCATCAATCAATGTAACCTTGAGACCTGTCACAGGATAGCCGCCGAGAACACCGCTCTTGAGGCAGTCCTCGAAGCCCTTCTGCACTGCAGGGATGAATTCCTTAGGCACGTTACCACCCTTCACCTCGTTGATGAACTGCAGGTCGCCGTCCTTATAGTCCTCATCCTTAGGACCAACGTTGACGATGATGTCAGCGAACTTACCACGACCACCAGACTGCTTCTTATATACCTCACGGAGATTTACCTCACGTGTGATAGCCTCCTTGTAGTTAACCTGTGGCTTACCCTGGTTACACTCTACCTTGAACTCGCGCTTCAGACGGTCGATGATGATATCGAGGTGAAGCTCACCCATACCTGAGATAACGGTCTGTCCGCTCTGCTCGTCGGTACGAACGGTGAATGTTGGGTCTTCTTCAGCAAGCTTTGCAAGACCATTGTCGAGCTTGGCGATGTCAGCCTGTGACTTTGGCTCTACAGCAATAGAGATTACGGTGTCAGGGAAGGTCATTGACTCAAGTACTATCTGATGATCCTCGTCACAGAGGGTATCACCAGTGCGGATATCCTTGAAGCCTACGCCAGAACCTATGTCACCAGCTGCGATAACGTCAACAGGGTTCTGCTTGTTGGAGTGCATCTGGAAGAGGCGGCTCACGCGCTCCTTCTTGCCGGAACGTGGGTTATATACGTATGAACCTGCTTCTACCTTACCAGAGTAAACGCGGAAGAATACGAGACGACCTACGTATGGGTCTGTTGCAATCTTGAATGCGAGGGCGGCTGTAGGGTCAGTCTCCGTAGCCTTGAAGCGTACTTCAACAGACTCATCGTCAGGTTCTGTACCGACAATCTCCTCGTTGTCCATTGGTGAAGGAAGGAGAGCACATACATAGTCGAGCATAGTCTGTACACCCTTGTTCTTGAATGAAGAGCCACAGAGCATAGGTACACACTTCAACTCGAGGCAACCCTTACGTATAGCAGCGAGGATTTCCTCCTCAGTGATGGTAGAAGGGTCATCGAAATACTTCTCCATGAGAGCCTCGTCAAACTCAGCTGCGCCTTCGAGAAGCTTGTCGCGCCATTCGTTGCACTCGTCAACCATATCAGCGGGGATATCCTCTATATCGTAGTCGGCACCCATTGTCTCGTCATGCCAGAAGATAGCCTTCATCTTAACGAGGTCAACGAGACCCTTGAAGTTCTCCTCAGCACCGATAGGGCAGCAGAGGCTGATAGGGTTTGCGCCAAGAACCTCCTGCATCTGCTTTACTACGTCGTAATAGTTAGCACCAGAGCGGTCCATCTTGTTTACATATCCGATACGTGGTACGTTGTACTTGTCAGCCTGACGCCATACGGTCTCAGACTGTGGCTCTACGCCACCTACTGCACAATAGGTAGCAACAGCACCGTCGAGTACACGGAGTGAACGCTCTACCTCAGCGGTAAAGTCCACGTGTCCCGGAGTATCGATAAGGTTTATCTTGTACTGCTGACCATTATACTTCCAGAAACATGTAGTAGCAGCAGAGGTAATAGTAATACCACGCTCCTGCTCCTGTGCCATCCAGTCCATGGTAGCGCTACCATCGTGAGTCTCACCGATTTTGTGAGTCTTACCTGTATAGAACAGAATACGCTCTGAAGTTGTTGTCTTACCGGCATCGATGTGAGCCATGATACCGATATTACGTGTCAAATGCAAATCGTGCTTAGCCATTGTCTAATTTATTGTTTGTGTGTAAAATAAGTAAAAGAAATTAGAAACGGAAATGAGCGAACGCACGGTTAGCCTCAGCCATACGGTGCATATCCTCCTTACGCTTGAATGCACCACCCTGATTGTTGTATGCATCCATGATTTCAGCAGCGAGCTTTTCAGCCATACCCTTACCGCCACGCTTGCGTGCGAAGAGAATCATATTCTTCATAGAGATAGACTCCTTGCGGTCAGGACGTATTTCAGTAGGCACCTGGAATGTAGCACCGCCGATACGACGGCTCTTTACCTCCACCTGCGGAGTGATGTTGTCGAGAGCCTGCTTCCATATCTCGAGGGCTGGCTTCTCTTCTTTTGCCATCTTCTCCTGTACGGTATTGAGGGCTGCATAGAAAATTTCGTAAGATGTGTTCTTCTTACCATCGAACATGAGATGGTTTACGAACTTTGACACTTTCTGGTCATTGAAGACTGGATCTGGAAGGA
>CALZJQ010000033.1 GCA_945787895.1 uncultured Prevotella sp.
GCATACTGCACGAAACGGACTCCCTTTTCCGGATTCCATTTCTTTGCAGCCAACATCATCGCCAAATTGCCCTCACTGACAAGGTCGTCCAGAGACAGTCCGTGATTCTGATATTGACGTGCAACATATACTACAAAACCTATGTTTGCAGTTATCAGACGGTCAAGAGCCTTGGCATCACCCTGCTGGACAAGCAAGCCCAGGGCCATCTCTTCCTCCTCACTGAGCCTGCTCTGCAGTTTGCCGATAGTATTGTTTGTTGTCCTCATCTTTTACATCTAAGTACACGTGCATTATTTTTGTTTCAATATTACCCTATACCCCCGATTTGCAGTGCAAATTTAATACTTTTTCATGGAATAGCACCAAACAATAGACTAAAAAAACTAAAAACAAACACTTTTTTGTTTGTCATATCTAAAAATCTTATTAATTTTGCAGACAGACTATGAAAACAAGCCATTCCAAGGTTACTCATTGTTTTCCTGGCACATCTTCTGCAATAGGATGATGATGGCAGAAAAAAATATGTCCATCAATGAATACAACAACGTAATTTCACTTTATAAATATGAACAAAAGACTCCTGACACTACTACTAATCATGATGCCAATTCTGGCAAACTCTGCAAACGAAACAACTTTCAAGATGCCTTCCGTAGCACGGCCGAGCATCCCAGACAGGTCTGTAAAGATTACCGATTTCGGCGCAAAAGGCGACGGAAGTGCCTTGTGTACGGAAGCATTCACGAAAGCCATGAGGCAATTATCATCCATGGGAGGAGGAAAAATCATCGTCCCGGCAGGCATCTGGCTTACCGGACCGATACAGTTTGAAAGCAACATAGAACTGCATACCGAAGTAGGAACTCTCGTTCTCTTCACTGATGACATTGAAGCATATCCCATAGTTGAAACTATATATGAGGGAAATACAGCAAAACGCAGGATGTCACCTCTTTACGCTTACAACAAAGAAAACATTGCCATCACCGGACATGGTACTTTCGACGGTAACGGACAGGCATGGCGGCCAGCCAAAAGGGGAAAGTTTACCGATGACCAATGGAAAGCTCTGACGGCAAGCGGTGGAACGGTAGAGAAGAATATATGGTATCCTGAGATAAAGGAACGTTCCACCACACGTCCCGTACTCCTTGACTTCATGCGCTGCAAGAAGGTGCTGCTTGCTGATGCCACATTCTGCAACTCCCCGGCATGGAACATACATCCATGCGTATGTGAGGACGTCACCATCGAACGGGTAAACATCAAGAACCCCTGGTTTGCACAAAACGGAGACGGACTCGACCTCGAATCATGTAAGCGTGCCATCATTACCAACACTACTTTTGACGTAGGAGACGATGCCATCTGCATCAAGTCGGGAAAAGATGCAGAAGGACGTAAGCTCGGCAAGCCATGCCAAGATGTCTTTATCAGCGGATGTACCGTCCTGCACGGGCATGGCGGCTTTGTAATAGGTTCCGAAATGTCGGGAGGCGCAAACAACATCCGCATCACCAACTGTGTCTTCAATGGCACGGACACCGGAATACGTTTCAAATCCACACGTGGAAGGGGCGGATTGGTGGAAAATATATTCATAGACAATATCCGGATGCTCAACATTGCCAAGGAAGCATTCACGTTCAGTCTCTATTATGCCAACAAGCCTGTGGGAGGAAAGGCAGACAACGACACGTATGCTGCTGATGCCATACCACCGGTGACCGAGGAAACACCATGCTTCCGCAGTATCTTCCTTGACAACATTATCTGTCAGGGCGCAGAAAGAGCCATCTATTTCAACGGACTCCCTGAAATGCCTATCAGAAATGTCCTCATACAAAACTCCCTCTTCGTGGCAGAAACAGGTGCCGACATCAACTATGCAGAAGATGTCACCTTTGACAACGTGACAATCATTCCAGCAAAAGGAGAAAAACTTACCAAGCATTCTGCTAATGTAAAAGAGGTAAGCAAATAGTCCATTGCGCTAAAGGACAATGGTATTCTTCGACCTGGTCGAAGAACAATCCTCCCAAACAAAAGAACAAGAAAACAAGCAAAATAATGAAACAACTCCTAATAACACTACTTCTCACGACCCTGTCACTCACGGCACCGGCATCAAAGGCGCAACGAGGATGGACACAAGTGAGGCAAAGCGATGGCACATACCTGTGGATTCATGGCTATGGTGACGAGAATCTGCATTGGTACACCACCAAGGACAGTGTGCTGCTTTATCACATAGGTACTGATTACTATGTAGCCAAGACAGAAGCACGGGGAATACTGTCCTCTACAGGAGTCCTTGCACACGAGCCAGCAGGCAGGTCGGCGACAGAAATGATTTTGGTGCAGTCACAGGACAAAAGCCTCTTCTTCAATGCCTCTACGACAAATATCGCAAAGGCCAAAAGCATGAACGGCTTGATAGAAGAAAACGCATCTGCCCATTTTCCACATAAAGGTTCACCCAAAGTGCTTGTCATACTCGCAGACTACAACAACCACCGTTTTCTCTATGACGACAAAGACACAAAAGAGATTTTCCATGCATATCTCAACGCTGACGGGAAACCGACGGCAAAATGCGACACCCTCACTTATGAAAAAGGTGGAGTAAGCGCCAATTTCGGTTCTGTCAGGCAATACTTCAGAGACATGAGCTTCGGAGCCTTCACTCCGCAGTTTGATGTCTATGGTCCAGTTCACCTGCCCAACGACATGAAATACTACGGTGACAATATGTCACGCTTTATACCTGCAGTCTGCGACCTCGCCTACAACCAACTGGGTGTAGATTTCTCAAAATACGACTCCAACGGCGACAAAAAGGTGGACCTCCTATATGTCATTTATGCAGGCTACTCTGGTTCCATCAGCGGCACGCCAGCAGAGTGTATCTGGCCAAAGACCGGCAATCAGTATGCCGGCCCATACAACGACGGAGTCTCCGTAAACCTCTACTGCGTCGCCAATGAACTCAACGGCAACCCTGACAATACAGCCTCAATAGGACACATGATTAACGGCATCGGACTCTTCTGCCATGAATTTTCCCACGCTTTGGGACTGCCTGATTTCTATCCTACAAACTCCTATGCACAGTGTGACAATCAAGGTATGGAGGACTGGTCTCTACTCGATGGTGGTGAATATGTCCAAAACGGCTACTACCCCACTGCCTACACGGCATGGGAAAGGGAAGCATTGGGATGGATGGAGATAGAGACTCTTGTCCGGCAGGGCACATACTCCATGGAGTCGCTCACCAAAGGCATGGATACCTCCACAGGTCAATATCAGAAAGGCAAAGCATACCGCATCATCAATGACCAGGACGCAGGCAAGAATGAATATTACATCCTTGAGAATATACAGCGTGAAAACTGGAACTATGCTCTCGGTAAAGCCTTACAACGCCCTCATGGCATGATGATTACCCACGTCAATTTTGACGCTTCCGCTTTCAAGCTGTCTTCCAACTCCGTAAACAACAGCAAAGGCAAGCCACGCATGACAATACTGCCTGCTGACGGAAAACTTATCTCTTCATATTCTGACAAAAACAAATATGCAGAGAACATGAACGGGCAGCTGTACCCGGGAAAGTGCAATGTCACGAACTTTGAATACTCCCTGCCTGCACGCACCCTTACCACAATGGAAGGCAACGACACCACCGTCACTGCCTATCCCAATCCTATCGTCTATAACGGCACCGTCGAATTGATGGCAAACACAAAACCCATAAAGAACATTAGGGAATCAAACCGCATCATCACCTTTGACTTCATTGCCCCCTCTTCTACCTCCGTCAGTCTTCCGTCCGTACAAGAGCGTAAAGACAACGACGACACACGTATCTTTACTCTTGACGGCCGCTATGTAGGCACAGACCTTGAAGCCCTGCCTCGAGGCATTTACCTGAGAGGTGGACGAAAGTATATACGGTATTGAAGATGATTGATGGGTAGAAAAAATAATATCATTCACATTATATAAGGTCCATATCATTTACGTTAGTCTATTTATCAAAACCCCTGATACATGAAAAGTATAATCAAAATCCTATCTGCTGCCAGCATAGCAACGACAGTGCTTTTCTCCTGTGAAAAGATTGATGGCATCGATGAAGAAAACGACCCGACCGACAATACGTCGGGCACTGTAACGAGGAATGTAAAGCTGGTGGCAAAGACGTCTAATTTTGATAATGTTACTTATCCGATAAAAATATATGCCTTTGACAAGAACGGCAACGTAGCAGCCACCACAAGCATTACAGAGGTTGGCAGTACTTCTTCCCAATTCTCGCTGAAGAAAGGTCAGTACCATATCACGGCACTCTCCATACCCGACGGCTATTCCATCACGACAGAAGTTACGGGAAGGGACGACGAGGTGGGGATGCCCGATGATGGCTATGCTTCAGTTCCCCTGATGACCGGATCTGCTGACATTACCGTCTCTTCCTCTGACCAGACCGCAAACATCTCCCTCGGATATAGGCAGGCAAGTATCAGAGTGACGGTAGGAGGTGTTCCCTCTGACGTTACCGGGGTCTCTGTTTCCCTTAGCTCCGTATATACTGACATGAACCTTGATGGGGACATGAGCGGAGAGACTGCGGTGACTGTGCCCTGCGAGAAAGTCACCACCTCAGACAATTCGTACGCATGGAGTACAGGCAAGGTATATGTCTATCCTTCGACAAACGCCCACCCCTCCATAACAATTACGATGAAGGGTGGCGCTGCAGGCACGACGTCTTATTCCCATACATATAATTCTTCGCTGCTTTCCGGCACACCTTATTCATTTGCAGCAAATTACAATGGTGGTGGAACAATAGGCGGTGAGGGTGATGAGGATATGAACGTCATTACGGAGATTACCACTGGGGAATGGGCTGACGAGATAACTGAATCGTTTTCTTTCGGTAGTGAAGGTAGCGGAGAAACAGAGACCAATACTGCCGACGTGATATACGTGAGCAGCATTCCGGGCGACGGCGATATATGGAATGGTCATGTCATTGCCGCCATTGACGAAGACGAAAACAATCCTAACGTATATAATGCCGTGCTTATCTCATTGGAGGGTTGGAGCAACGTACCAAGCAAATATAATGAGACTAATCCTACCAAGGCTGCGGCCATTGCTGAAGAGTACGAAGAGAATGGACTGTCCGGATGGAGCATCCCGTCACGTGAAGATGCAATCATGCTTTACAATCTTTACTCTTATGAATCAAACAATACCATACTGAACTCAAACATCACTTCTTGTGGAGGTACGGGTGTGATAGTAACCAATGGTTCATCACCTGCACGGTACCTGTGCGAGGATGGGGAAAAGACATTCAGTTTCAAGACTTCCACAATTTCACAGGCAGGTGCAAAAACGATGTATTACCTGAGATTGACCAAAAGGATTAAGTTTGTCCTGAAATAATGCGGTTGTTTGGTTTACGGTTGTTTGGTTTTACGGTTATATGGTTGTGCGGAAGTTACAATCAGCCCTCGCAAACCTCCGTATAACCGTAAAACATTAAAACCGTAAAACCTCAAAACCGTAAAACCTCAAAACCAGACAAATAACTACAACACGAGAAATCACTGAAGAAATGAAATCAAAGGCGATGGGAATATTAGCCATGCTCTGCAGCATGATGGGGTGCAATGCACAAAAGGATGAGTTCAAAAGCCTCTCGGTAGAGGAATACGCAAAAGCCATCGAGGATACTATGGTAGTGCGTCTTGACGTGCGCACTGCAGAGGAATTTTCCGCAGGTCATATCTCAAAGGCAATAAACATTGACGTTCAGCAGGGGGATTTTGCAGAGAAAGCGACAAAATGTCTTCCCAAGGACAAGACCATTGCTGTAAACTGCCGGAGCGGAAAGAGAAGCAAGAAGGCGGCGTCCATTCTGGCAAGACATGGATTTAAGGTCATCGAACTTGATGCCGGAATCAACGATTGGGTTAATGCCGGAATGCCTGTTTCCAAATAGCTGTCATCCTTAATTTTTCTTTCAGACACCAATCATCCATCAGCCAAAAAGCCGCTCTTTCAGGCATTTTCCAATGACCGGTTCGGGGTTGGATTCCGCAACATTTGACATTGCAAAACAAAAGCGTTGATATTACCTTGTAAAAGCTTAGTTATTACAAGGTAATATCAACGCTTTTGCGTTGTAATATCAATGCTTTTACAACCTATTGTTTGTCAGTAAGTTATAAAAGCCATTCCTATATCCGGTCAATGTATTAGTGACAAGAAATATTTGTGAACGGTCAAGTCCTCATTGAGCTCTGGATGAAAGGCTGTCACGAGCATATTTTTCTGACGGGCAGCTACTATCTTGCCGTCAACCTCTGACAATACTTCGACACCCTCGCCTACTTTCTCAATATACGGAGCACGGATGAAAGTCATGGGGATGACATCCTTTCCAAAACTGTCAGTTGTCATAAAGCTGCCCAACTGTCTGCCGTAAGCATTTCTGCGTGCCGTAATATTCATCACGTCAAGATGGGCACTGTCGAGCATGATAAGTCCTGCACATGTGCCAAAGACCGTCATGCCGCCAATAATAGCCTCTCTTACAGCATCCCAAAGGTCAAGGTCATGAAGCAGGCGTGTCATTGTAGTGCTCTCTCCTCCGGGAATAATCAGACCTCTATTCTCCTTGTCACTTCCTGAGATAAAGGAATCCCAATCACGGCGGTTACGTATCAGGAGTGACTCTACTCCTAAACGCAGGAGCATCTGCTGGTGTTCAGCAAATGCTCCCTGTAAGGCTAATATAGCAATTTTGTACATTTATTTTCCTCTTTCAGCCATTAACAGTTCAATCTCACTCTCGTTGATTCCAACCATTGCTTCTCCAAGGTCTTCACTCAACTCTGCTATCATCTTTGGCTGGTCGTAGTTAGTTACAGCCTTGACGATGGCCTGAGCGCGTTTTACAGGATTGCCGCTCTTGAAGATGCCGCTTCCTACGAATACTCCCTCTGCTCCGAGCTGCATCATAAGGGCAGCATCGGCAGGAGTTGCCACGCCTCCAGCTGCGAAATTGACTACAGGCAGTTTGCCGTTGTCATGAACGTACTCCACAAGTTCGTATGGTACACGCAACTGCTTTGCTGCCTCATACAGTTCATCAGCATTCAGAGAGGTCAGACGGCGTATCTCGCTCTGCATCATTCTCATGTGACGCACGGCCTGAATCACGTCACCTGTGCCCGGCTCGCCTTTTGTACGAATCATCGTAGCACCCTCGTTGATACGGCGTAGAGCCTCGCCAAGGTCCTTGGCTCCGCAGACAAACGGCACCTTAAACTCTCGCTTGTTGATGTGATAGACATCATCTGCAGGAGAGAGTACTTCACTTTCATCTATATAGTCTATCTCTATTGCTTCAAGTATCTGAGCCTCAACAAAATGACCGATACGACACTTTGCCATGACAGGAATGCTTACAGCCTCCTGAATGCCCTTGATCATCTTAGGGTCGCTCATACGGCTTACACCGCCCGCGGCGCGGATATCAGCAGGAATGCGCTCCAATGCCATCACTGCACATGCTCCGGCAGCTTCTGCAATGCGTGCCTGCTCTGGAGTTGTCACGTCCATTATCACTCCGCCCTTCAGCATCTGGGCAAGATTACGGTTGAGTATTACTCTTTCTTCCATCTGTTTTTGATATTTATGCGTGGTTATGTAGGTGTGAAAATTATTTTTATAATAACTGCAGTTCCTGATTGTCAGTCGCTGATAATGCGCAGCAGGCAATGCAAGGATTGTAGTACTTTTGCACACCTACTTTAACATTTTGCCTGCAAAGTTCACAAGAAAAAGTAAGAAATCAAACTTTTTATTCCGATTTGGCACAAGATTATTCCTTTTAGCACATAAAAAGAGTATGAATACTTAATGATTTATAGACTCGCCCAGTCATTCTTTGCCTGTCTGTTTTTCCTGCAATCAGAAGGAGACTGCCCTCTTTGTTGCCTGAAGAATTTGCTGAAAAGAGTCTGGGAAGAGAAGCCGAGGCGGTCTGAAACTTCCTGTACGGAGAGGGAAGTGGTACGCAGGAGGAGTGTCGCTTCGTTCGTAAGGTAATCAGCGATGACTTGCTTTGGAGACTTTCCGATAATCTTGTCTGTTATCTGAGAAAGATAACGCTGACCAATTGCAAGCCTGTCGGCATAGAAACTGACATTATGCGCTTCACGATAATAATCAGCAATGAGCGACATAAACTGGTTATATATTTCTGCAGAACGATAGGCATATCCCTCCTCCGTCGCATCATACAACACTTGCGCACGAATGTAAGAATGCGCATTGGAAATAGCGTCCGACACACTGTCGCCCAGAGATAGACGGGTGGCAACAGCTGCAGAGAGAGCACCTCCTACTCCATGACGCTGCCATCCTTCCGTGTTCTGCGAACTGAAAAACTCACAGTGCGAATCATCAAAGAGCAATGCCTTTAGGATGCCGTCAACGTGCTTTCCCCCACGTATAAGTATTGTTTCTGCTCCCATTTCACGCAACTTATTCGCTGCCTGTACCATATCTTCGTCTGTAGTGACAGGATGGTTGAGGAGATATTCTGCCTCATTACATTTTATCAGCAGAACTTTCGTCTCGGGAATAATGTGACGTCGTATCTCCTCCACGGCTTCTATCGTTGTGAGCAATTTACCGTCTGATGACATTATTCCAGGGTCACAGACGATATTCCTGCAAGCTACAATCTCGTCCCTGAGAGGCTTGACCAATGAGGCATCACGCAGCAAACCTATCTTGACGGACTTAGGATGGACATCATCTATTATTGCCCTCACCTGACTGACTATGATTTCCGGCGGCAAATCATGAATATGCTGAATGCCCTTACTGTTCTGCACCGTGACTGACGTGACCGCCGTAAGCGCATATCCCCCCATGGCAGATATGGTCTTTATATCTGCTTGAATACCAGCCTTGCCGGTACTGTCAGAGCCTGTTATGCTTAAAACTGGAGGAAGAGACATTTATTGGGGGTGTGAGATTTCTTTGCGGGTAAATGGTTTTAAGGTTGTATGGTTGTGCAGAAGTTGCAAGTAGCCTTGGCGAATATCTGCAAAACCGCACAACCGTATAACCTTAATACCGAAATTCCCCTTTCACCTTAATGACATGACGTCCAGAAAGTCGGTGGGGAATGTTGTGGGAGGATGGAGTTTTTGTCAACTCTATCGGTTTTCCATCAATGTATGCTGTTCCTTTCTCTGCGATTTCAGGAAGCAGGCGAACCAATGCCTTGATTTCTTTTGGAACATTGACCTCTATAACATAAGCATCATCCTTGCGCCTCACATTTACTTTCACTCCTCCCTTTACGGTGGGAACGAGGATTTCCGCCCTGCGAAGGTTGGCTGTCTGCGGGAAGATGTCAATCTCGGAGCATCCCGATGACGTCGGTCTTACGCCCATGAGACGGAAAGGAATGATATTTGCCGGAGCTGCTCCCCAGGCATGATTCCAGTCCTGATTGGGCTTGAACTCATTTCCCCAGGCCTCCATTGTGATGGTGCTACCCTCACGCATCATGTTTATCCATCCACGTTTCGACTCGTTTGTCATCAACTGAAGTGCAATGTCTCCACGATTACAGTCGTATAGCGCATCGAGAAGGAATTGAGCTCCATAGACGCTGCATGACATTCCTCTCGAAACGATAAAGTCTGCGACAGATTTCATGTTTGATGAGGGGACAAGTCCAAAGACCATGGGGAACATATTTCCATGCAATGAAGCATGATCCGTGTCTGTTCCGTCACGGTAACATCCCCTTGTCTCATCGAAAAAAGCATTGTTGAACAATACCTTGAAGCGGTCACAATATCGATGATACTCCTCTGATTCTTCCGTATTTCCTATTTCTGCAAGCATCTCAGCATATTTTCTGACTGCAATATAGTGATAAGCATTAACCACTGTATTGAAATCCGTATAGACATAGCCGTCATCTTCACCGCCCTGCCCCTTGGACAGTCCGAGTATTCCAGAGTGAGGCCAATCCACGATATCGCTTATCTTATCCCTTCTTGCAATGGAACTGAGGAAATCCTTGCTCTGACCGCGACGTGTCGTGACAAGTCCTGTCTTGTCATCAACGAGGTCCAACAATGTATGAGAGCGCAGTTCCGTCTGGTGTTTCATTATCAATTCCTTGTTTCCCGTAAACAACAGGTCATACCACGCAATGAGGTTCATCTGCATTATCCACTCTGAAGGCCACGTAGGGTTCTTCAAAAGATGTTCAAAAGTGCGTCGTGCCACGTCATATTCATTATCGACTCCGTAATGACAGAGTTGATTGATTAACGCATCTGCCTCGTAAGGAATACGCTCTCTATCTCCATCTACATAGTAACCAGTGAATGTGGTGGCCTTGATGGAATGCTTACAGAGTTCCCATACACGGTTGAGGTTGTCATTGTCGCAACGGAAATAAGAGGAATTATCGTCAAAAGGCACATTGACTGCTACTCTGACGACATTCTTCTTCCCTATCTTAATCTTGGAATTGCGTGGCGATTCCACCTCGCAATAACGGAAAGGGAGCACCTCTCCCACCTCTTCCGGTATTAATATGGCAGGTTTTCTCGTATTTCTCCTGTCGTGTGGAATGTCGATGTCATAACGCTTGCAAGCCTTCCGGGTCACCGTCTCAAGCCTTCTGTAACGCCTTGCCTCTCCCGGATTTCTGTCGATGCGTCCATTTTTAAGGCATTCTCCCAAGTGAATATGCAGGGTATCACCGTCATTTGAGTTGTCGAGAAGCAGGTATAGCTGCGAGAAAGCATCGTTGCCAAAGTCGAGAAGGGTGACATTTTCATCCGGGTGTGACTCACGGACAGCCCTCTGATGCGTCTTTTCATACCTTATTCCATCCGCAACAACCGTCTCCGAAAACAGCATCCGCTGAGCCTGTACCGAAGAAGGTGCAAGCAAACAGTTAATGATGGAGATGATTAGTAGTGTTTGTTTCTTCATGTAAGGTATGATGTTTTTCTTATTCGGCCGTGTTATCTCAGCGTTATCTGATAGCCGACCCACGCTGCAGCGAGTCCGAAAACAAGGCTTGTGACAATATATAGCAATGCCAGCATCATCTGCCCTCCCCGCATTATGAACAGACTTTCATTCATGAATGTCGAGAATGTAGTAAATCCTCCGCAGAAGCCTGTCATAAACAGCAGGCGTAAACAGTCGCTTGCAGGTGTCATCCTTGTAAGAAATCCCAGAAGGAAACATCCCAACACGTTTGCCAAAATAGTTCCTAAGGGATATTGTCCATTGAAGCAAACAGCAAGCAACCAACGGAACACACCACCGAGACCAGAACCTAAGAATACTGCCAATACAGATATTGCCGTCATTTTTCAGTATGTTAAAAGATACAACCAGCGCATCAAAACTGCTCAAGAAGGGCTATGCGCTTTGCAGTATCGGGATGAGTGGAGAACAAGCCCGAGAAAAAACTCATCATTCCGCCGGCGAAAGCCTGTGGATGAATGATATAGAGCTGTGCAATATCATCCCTATCTACGTTTTGCAATCCAGGGTCACCACTAATCTTTCGCAGGGCAGAAGCTAATGCAAGGGGATTTCCACAGAGTTCTGCACCGCCTGCATCTGCCATATATTCACGCTTTCTGGAGATGGCAAAGCGAGTAATGATAGTAAAGAAATATCCTACGAAGCATATCACTGCCGCTATTGCAAGTATGGCAACGATACCAAGCCCCTGGTTTTTCCCGTCACGGTCACGGCTGTTGGACATCGAACCGTATATCATACTGCGATAAAGCATATTTACTACCATTGAAGTCACTGTAGATAATATGCCCACGAATATGATGCTTGTGATGAGCAGACGGGTGTCATGGTTACGTATATGTGTGAGTTCGTGACCTATCACTCCTGCGAGTTCTTCATCGTCAAGAAGCTGGAGCAATCCCGTAGTCACGGTAACGGTATATGATTTCCTGTCTATTCCCGAGGCAAAAGCATTCAGCTGGGGATCATCTACCACGTTAATCCTGGGCATATCCATCCCGCATGCCATGGTCAGGTTCTCTACTATGTTATATACTCTGGGATTTTCCCTGCGTTCCAGAGTCCTTGCTCCGGTGGCAGCCTTCACCATCGAAGCATTGCTGAAGTAAGCAATGAGAAACCAAATGCCCACTCCTCCCACTATCCATGGCATTGCCTGCAAGAACGAATAGTTGATACTGTCGTAATCCATCCAGTGGACGGGTTCTCCATAAGCGTTGTAATCTACATTTCCAAAATAATTGATTGTTGCAAGGAAGACCCATACCATTGCAAGCAAGATAACAGGGAAAGCAATGAGTAGCAAAATGCTCATCATGTTATTCCTTGATATTTGGGTCTGCATTCCTACGTATCTCATTGTAATTATTTTGTTTAGACTGCAATACTAAAACTTTATTTCAGGAGCCTTGTCATAAATAGCCCTTTCCTCTTTTGGAATCTCAAACATCGGCTCCGTCTTGAAGCCGAACAAACCTGCAAATATGTTTCCAGGGAATGTCTGGACAGCATTGTTAAGCTCCTTTGTAGTGGAATTGAAGAACCTGCGGGTAGCGGCGAGTTTGTTTTCAATATCTGAGAGTTCGCCCTGAAGCTGGAGGAAATTCTGGTTGGCCTTCAAGTCTGGATAGGCTTCTACAGAGACCTTGAGTCCTGCAAGTGCAGAAGAGAGCATGTTCTCTGCCTGTATCTTGTCGTTGATACCCGTGGCGTTCATGGCAGCAGTTCGCGCCGCTGTGACTTTCTCAAGCAGTTCGCGTTCATGGGTAGCATATCCCTTTACCGTGGCTACGAGCTGAGGAATGAGGTCGTAACGCTGTTTGAGTTGAACGTCAATATTTGCGAAAGCGTTCTCACGGTTATTACGAAGGCGCACGAGATTGTTATAAAGCCCTATGCAGATAAATGCCAGCACAACGGCTACAATAATTACTATTAATGTTGTTGACATGATTATCAAATTGTTTAGTGGTTGATTGTTGATGTTTTTATACAATAATGTTGTCGTTATTCTGACGGTATTAGAGGTTGGGGGATGCAGTCCGCTTATGTGATTATACGGTCATACAATTGTGTCGAGATTAGAAAAACCTCGCGAAACCGCACAATCATACAACCGTATAACCAGAAGAAAAGTCAAAAGACTATGTATTAGATAGCATGCAAGCCTCAACCTGCAAGTGTTACGTGCAAGACTTACTTAGCCTTTGGGGCTGGAGTCTCTGCAGCAGGGGCTGCATCCTTCTTTGCATCAGCAGCAGGAGCCGTTTCCTTCTTTGCATCAGCAGCTGGTGTAGCCTGCTGTGTTGCTCCGAATCCCTGTACGTTGTTAGGATTTGTAGTGCTCTGTTCTGTAGCAGCTTTCTCAATGACACTTGCATCAGAGTTTACTGAAGGCACAGCATAAGCGCAAATGATGCTAATTACCACCATGGCTGCAGCGAGAGCCCATGTGGTCTTTTCAATGAAGTTTGTGGTCTGGCGGACACCGAATGAAGAGTTGGCACCGCTGAAAGCACTGGCGAGACCGCCACCCTTTGACTCCTGGATGAGTACGATACCAATCATACAGAAAGAAGCCAATACGATTAAAATTACGAATAAAGTGTACATCTTTTTCTTGTTGTTTATTAAATTGTTTTATTATTATTTCATTATGGAAAAGTCATCAGAGACTATTCATTTTTTTCACTTTCAGCCTCTTGTCATTGACAATGAGCTTTTCGAGAAAACGCATTTGGTCTGCAAAGTAAGCATTTTTTTTTGGATAATTCAAATTTAAACGCTTAATAATCTCTAAAGCCTTGGAATATTTGCCCTGTTTTATGTAAATTCCAGCCAAAGTCTCTGTAAAGAACTCCTCTTCCTCCACTTTTTCTCCTTTACTGTTCGTAGCTTCAAGCTGAGGAACATATTCAGGATTTTCCTTGAGAGTCATCTTTCCTCCATCGTCGTTGATGAATTTGTCGATGAGACTCATGCTGTCAGTGACGGCAGGAAGATTGACATTTGCAGATGGATTGGCAGCGACTTTGTCCGGGTCAGTGACCATGTTGTCTTCCGTCTCCGCTTCATCTTCAAAATCCACTGACATAAGGTAGGACACGTAGTCAATGGTAGCGTCTGCAACAGTAGGCTTTCTTCCTTTCTTCTTTGTGTCGTCAGACTTTCCCTTCGTATTGTCATCATCCGTTTCTGGAGGGATGGATGAAAGGAAGGAGTCGATGAGTGATACCGTCCTGTTTCCTCCCTTGACTTTGGTTGCCGGGCGCTTGAGCTTATAGTGTGCAGCTTCTACGAGGTTGAAAATGACCCTTCTGTCCGTGACATAGACAGCCGCACGACGCAACTCTTCATCGAAGGTCGGGTCGTGAAGGAGATAAAGATTACGGAGCATCAGTATTCTTGCAGGCTGGTAGTAGGGATATTGCGCTACCAAGCTACGCAAGTCATAGAGAGTCTCCTTGTTCAGTCTCTCGGGATGTCTTATCAAGTCTTGCAGGTTCACTTCTTTATGATATAGTTCCTGGTTGTTGGTTGAGGGTTGTAGGTTGTAGTTTTTTGGGTTTTACGGTTGTGAGGTCACAGCTGTTACCAGTTGGCGACGGTAGCATTGAATATCTGGTTACAAATATTCTCACACATCTCCGTGACGAGCTGCTCCTGAACGGACGATAGGCTCTGCTTTGTATCGTACGTCGAGGTGGCTGTAAACTGCTTCTCAAAGTCCTCCTTGTGATTCTTTGTGTTGGTAAACCGGACATTGACTGTCATGGAGAGTTCCGTCTGGGCAGAGTATCCGTCAGCAGCAACCGACTTGTTGCGTTGCTGGTACTGAGTTATCTCGCCCTCCACTTTCAAGTCTCCGTTTCTTTTCACCTGACTGAGCCGTGTCTGGTTGGCATACAAATCCTTCAGCGTGTTGTTGAAGATAGGCCCCATGGGTCCCCATACGTATGATGACCTGATAGGGAAATCAGCAATTTGTATGGTCTTGGTCTCTGCATAGTTGATACTTGCGCCATTGAATTTGTATGAGACAGAGCATCCATGGACGACTAAGAGAGAGACAACGAGGCACAATGCAGCGCACAGGCTATATATATAATAAGGTGTATTATTCTTCATTGATGCCATATTGCTTAATCTGTCTGTATAGTGTACGGTCTGAAATACCGAGTTCTGCTGCGGCTTTCTTCCTGTTTCCTCCATTTCTCTCGAGAGCTTTTATCAGCAAAGACCTCTTCAAGTCATCATATTTGAGATTTTCCGGCTCACGCACCTCTTCAGCCTCCATATAATCGACCTGTTGTGACATGGGCGTCACCATCTGGGAACTGATGCCAGTCACACCCGTATGGTAGTCGCCAGACACTCCCTGATATGCAGAGACAGCAGATGACATCGGTGTCGCTGACTCAAGTTTGCCGCGCAAGCTGTTCAATTCCCGTCTGAGGTCATTGACATTGCCCCGCAGTTCGTACAATATCTTGTAAAGCAATTCACGCTCACTTTCAAAACTGCCATGGCTGTTTGAACCCAACGTAGCCAACATCGTACTCTCTTCATTGACCGGAATATACTGCGAAAGGGTCTTCTCGCTTATAGTCCTTTCTGTACTCAGCACGGAGATTTGCTCCGTAAGGTTCTTCAACTGTCGGATATTCCCCGGCCATTTATATTTCATCAGGAGTTGTCGTGCTCCTTCCGTGAGTTCGATACGTGGGAGACGATATTTGTCTGCCATCTCCATCGCGAAGAGCCGGAAAAGAAGCACCACGTCGTCACCCCTCTCTCTGAGCGGAGGCAAATGGATGGGAATGGTGTTGAGCCTGTAATACAAATCCTCACGGAAACGTCCTTCCGTTATCGCCTTGCGGACATTTACATTGGTTGCAGCCACTATCCTGACGTCAGTCTTCCTGACTTCCTGTCCGCCTACACGGATGTATTCTCCCGTTTCGAGTACTCTGAGCAGGCGTGCCTGCGTGGCAAGTGGCAACTCTCCTACCTCGTCAAGGAAGATAGTGCCTCCATCTGCCACTCCGAAATATCCGTCACTCTCGCCTATCGCACCCGTAAAAGAGCCCTTTTCATGTCCGAAAAGCTCAGAGTCAATGGTTCCTTCCGGAATGCTTCCGCAGTTGATGGCAAGATATTTTTTCCTATTGCGTGGAGACAGGTCATGTATAAGCCGTGGGACAATCTCCTTACCTACTCCACTCTCACCCTCGATGAGCACGGAGAGGTCAGTGGGAGCCACTTGACAAGCAACGTCCAAAGCACGGTTGAGCGCATTGCAGTTGCCCACAATCTTGTATCTCCGCTTTATGTCCTGTAGTCTTTCTATCTCCATAATGACGATTATTCTGTTTTCTTCTCAAACTCAAACTTTTTCTTTACTGCGAAACGTACCTTCTCTCCATCCTCTTTCTTTTCGTGGTACATCTTCTGCAGAGGATTTCTAAGGGGCAAATCGTAACAACAACGGTTCCTGAAAGCATCAATGGCGAGATACAGTGACTTTCTGAAAGCCGTCTCGTCCATGATTCCCTGTCCAGCCATCTCATGGCAGGAACCATGCATAGGCAATGCCATGACAAGCGGAAGCCCTGCAACGTACATACAGCCCGGGTCATCGAAGAGGCTGTCGAAAGGTATCAGAGCCTGGCCGAGGGTCATTGCAAGGACTCCGTCGAAATGGATGTATTCTCCCTTCTCGAAGAAATCCTTGGCCAAGTATGGACCAAACGCCTGCATACCGCTGTTCACAAGCTGGCTGACAGCCGGGGCAATGGAACGTATCTCGGCAGAGCTTTCATCACTCCGGATAGCCTCATTGAGGGCAAGGACGGCGATACGGGGGTTGTCCACCCTCAGTTCGCGCTTCATAGACTGGAAAAACAACCTCGCACAATCGACTACCATTCCGTCCGTGAGCGAAGCATTGGCAGCATCGGTATCCTCGTTACCAAGGACAGAAGCCACGTGGATATAGTCATTGCGCATGATGCGCAACGGCACCATCCCATCCTTCTTCTCTGCAGTCTCCCCAGATTCAGCCCCCTCCTGACTGGATTTGGCTGCTGCCGTCTGCAGATATTCCACTACCTGCCCTACATCGTCATTGCCCGAAGGAGCCGCCACGATGACATCCACGAGCCCCCTTTCATAGTCCCGCATTGCGCAATCGACGGCTATTTCTGCCGAACTCGCGGCAATGTCAGTCATCTTTCCAAACTCCACCTTGCAATTCTCGTTGACCACAGAGACAAAATTCACCACATCGTCCTTAGCTTCTGCGGCATCACTGATATAATGGAACGCAGCACGCATCTGCATCACCTTAGCCTGATACTCCACCGCCCTGCGCGAACCATATATTACCGGAGTCATCAACTCCAATATTTCTCCTTCGGCAAAAGTGCGCAACATGAGTTCATATCCGACACCATTTATATCTCCGTGGGTGATGGCGACCCTAATTTTCTTATCTATGTTATGCATTTGATTTCCTGTTGTTCTTAATAAGTAGGTATTCACTGTGGATTATCCCGCGACTTTCACTGGTATGCCCCGGGAATGCGTTTCCTTCCCGTGACAGAAAGTACGGCGAGAGCACGACTGGAGTACAGGTCATTCTATCCGCTGGCTCTGCCCTTCCTCTCTTGCTGAAGACCTGGAGAGCTTTCTCGAAGTACTGAGCAGACCACAAGCTGCTAATATATCCTGTCCCCGTGATGCCCTTATTGTAGTGAATATGCCGTGATTGGTAAGATAGTCCCGCAAAGCCTCCATACGCTTTTCATCGCTCGTGCGCAACGGGACATCAGGGATATGATGGAAACGAATGAGATTTATCCTGCAATCCAGCCCCCTGAGCAGACGGACAATCTCCCTTGCATGGGTCATGCTGTCATTGAGACCATCAAAGACGATATACTCAAACGACAACCTACGCTGATGCGAGAAGTCATATTGATGAAGCAGGCTGACAATCTCCTCTATTCCCATACCTCGCTGTGCCGGCATCAGCATCTCCCTCTGTCCGGGAATGGGAGAATGAAGGCTTATTGCCACGTGGCACTCGCTCTCGTCGAGAAACCTCTTGAGCTTATTCCTTATTCCCACACTGCTGACTGTAATGCGTCTGGGACTCCAGGCATACCCCCAGTCGGAGGTGAGCACCTCAGTAGCACGAAGCACATTGTCAAGGTTGTCCATCGGTTCTCCCTGCCCCATGAAGACTATGTTGGTAAGCCTGTCAGCCTCAGGAATGGAGTATATCTGGTTGAGTATGTCCGCAGCAGTCAGCGACCCCTCAAATCCCTGTTTGCCTGTCTGGCAGAAGAGACAATTCATCTTGCAACCCACCTGCGATGAGACACACAGCGTAGCACGCTCTCCGTCGGGAATAAAGACAGTCTCGACATACTTGCCCGAAGCAGTAGGAAACAAATACTTTATCGTTCCATCCACAGAATACTGTGCATCCAACGGCGGCATGGCACCTATGCAGTAAAGCCCGGACAATTTCTCGCGGTTGGCCTTGGATATGTTAGTCATCTCACTGATGTCCCTGACGTGATTGACATATATCCACTTAGCCATCTGCCCACCGGCAAAGGAAGGCATTCCGATAGCCTGGGCCACGGACTTCAGTTCAGCGAGAGTCATTCCGAGCAGTGGAGTCATTGGAGGTTTGTCGTTTTGTCGTTTAGTGGTTTTTGTCGGGTTTTGCCGTTTGGTTTACATCGTTGCTTTTTCAGACTGCAAAATTACGATTATTTTCCCATTTAGCCAAAGATTTAGCATAATTTTTCTCTCACGCCGTGGTAATATACTTAGTTTTCGCAGGCTACAACTTGTCTGGTTGGTCTAATGGTTTTGTTGTTTTGTTGTTTAGCTGACAGCTTTTCTCATTTGCGATGACAATCAACAAAACGACAAGACCACAAGACAACTAAACAACAAGACAGACAAACAGTCAGCAAAGCTTAAAAAAATTATACATTACCGACACTATGGCATTGACTATGGGGATGGTACATGAATGGTACATAAATTGCAAATGAGATGGTGACAATGGTTCTCGGCGAATAACCACTACCATTACAAACATAAGTATAACTACATATAAAACAGGAGGTTATTATGTTACCAGTAATGAATTCCAACAGTTGGTTTCCAACAATGTTCGATGATTTTTTCAACAACGACTGGATGCCTAAGATGAAGGCTACCGCACCGGCAGTCAACGTAAAGGAAGATGCCAAGACATACACCATGGAGGTGGCTGTGCCGGGTATCAGGAAAGAGTTCTGCAGAGTAGGAATAAACGCTGACGGCAATCTCGACATAGCCATTGAAAACAAGATGGAGCACAAGGATGAGAACAAGAAGCAGCATTACGTGCGCCGGGAGTTCAGCTACTCCAACTACCAGCAGACTTACGTACTCCCTGATGACATTCTCAAGGACCGCATCTCAGCAAAGGTGGAAGACGGAGTGCTGACCGTCACGATGCCAAAAGCTGCCAAGGAGGAAGTAAAGAAACTGCAACGCACGATTGAGATTGCATAGATGGTTTGTCGCATAAGTAATCAAACGAGGGCGTATCCAAGCCAGACGACTCATGATACGCCCTCGTTTTCTTCATGAAATATAGGACAAAACAATTATCAATGATATTGCAGGATAATATCATTGAGATTACATGACAAAAGCGTTGAGATTGCAGGGTGAAAGCATAGCTTTTACATTGCAATCTCAACGCTTTTTATATCATACTGACTGACAGTCGTTTACATAGGGCTTAACTATCTGCCGGATATAGGACAAAATGATAATCGGATATTTCGTCCGACTTTCCGACCCTGACGCCAGCATGACTTCCGCATTGCCGTGTTTATTCAATGTGGAAACAAAAAATCTGATGACTAAACCGCTGCGCTTGACAGGGAGAACCTATGTCTATACTGTCTGATATGCAGCGCAAATCATGTCTGCACACCGTTCTCCATCCACTGCCGCGGAGACAATGCCTCCTGCATAGCCGGCTCCTTCGCCGCAAGGATAGAGTCCCTTGAGGCGAATGTGGGAGAGTTTTTCGGAATCACGGGTGATACGCACGGGGGAAGACGTGCGGGTCTCTGCCGCAATAAGGCAAGCCTCGTTGGTCAGGAATCCGCGGCGCTGCTTGCCGAAATAGCTGAAACCGTCCTGCAGGCGACTGGCTATTCCCTTTGGCAGCCAGAAATGCAGCGGGGAACTGACGAGTCCCGGGGCATAACTGCTGTGCGGCAGGTCGTAACTCAACTTGCCACGACAAAAATCTGCCATCCTCTGGGCAGGGGCAGTCTGCTTCATGTTGCCTTGCTGCCAGCATAGTTTCTCCAGATACTCCTGATAACACATCATGGACAATGCACCCGAACCATCTATCCTCTCCCTGTCCTCGACAGCCATCTGTCCGATTTCCCGGACGACATCCTCGGGCCGCAGCTCTACTACCATTCCCGAATTACTCCATTGTCCACCACGGTTGCTTGGACTCATGCCATTAACTACTAACTGTCTCTCGCCAGTTGCAGCAGGGATGATGAAACCTCCCGGACACATACAGAAGCTATATACTCCCCTTCCCTCAACCTGCATAACGAAAGAGTATTCTGCAGCAGGAAGCCAGCGTCCCCTACCCTGACGGTTGTGGTACTGTATCTGGTCAATAAGGTGGGAGGGATGCTCGAGACGCACGCCCACTGCTATTCCCTTTGCTTCAATCTCGATTCCCGAATGGGCAAGATAGCGATATACATCACGTGCGGAATGTCCCGTAGCAAGGATGACCGGACCTTCGTATATCTCTTCTGACATGGTCTGCATATTGCGGCAAACGACTCCTTTCACTTCGTCACCGCTGAGCAAGAGTTCCGTCATCTTTGTCTGGAAATGCACCTCTCCTCCCGATTTTATTATCTGGAGACGCATATTCTCTATCACTCGCGGCAACCTGTCCGTGCCAATATGAGGGTGGGCATCAGCAAGGATGGAAGTGGAAGCACCGAACTGACAGAAGACATTGAGTATCTTCTCGATACTTCCACGTTTCTTGCTACGGGTATAAAGCTTGCCGTCACTGTATGCACCGGCTCCCCCTTCTCCGAAACAATAGTTGGACTCAGGATCAACACGCTGTTCGCTCTTTATTTTCGCAAGGTCTTTCTTTCGCTCCCTGACGTCCTTCCCCCTCTCTATGACAATGGGGCGGAATCCATGTTCGATGAGTCTCAGTGAAGCAAAGAGCCCTGCAGGCCCCTCACCGACAACGACTACGGGCTTTCCTCGTGAGACATCCGGATAATCAGTCTTGACAAAACCGTTGTCCTGCGGCATTTCATTGATATAGACACGCACCGTAAGGTTGACATAGACTTGTCTCTGACGTGCATCAATGCTGCGTTTCAGCACTCTCACAGTATTTATTGCACGTACGTCCAAGCCATCTTCCTGCGCAATATACTCGGAAATACTCTGTTCGGAATATGCTGCCTGTGGTGTAACCCTAATCTGATAATCTTTGACCATAGTGTTATTGTAGTTAAGTTTCGCAGGCTCAGTTCTCGGTTGTGGGTTGTTCCTACAACCGAAAACCAACAACCAGAAAGTACTTACGAAAGTAATGGAAACAAAAAAGGTTCTTACATGAAAATGCAAGAACCTCTCTGCGGTGCGGACGGGACTCGAACCCGCGACCCCTAGCGTGACAGGCTAGTATTCTA
>CALZJQ010000034.1 GCA_945787895.1 uncultured Prevotella sp.
CTTAACGGTACACAGACGAAACTGAAATTCGTGCCTGAGCAGGACACTGACTTCATCTTCTGCACCGTAGGAGAGGAAGAAGGCTTCGTAGGAAGTGCCGGAGTGCTCATCCTTTTCCTCGCTCTAATCCTACGACTCATACATGTAGCTGAGCGACAACCGTACAAGTTCGGGCGAGTCTATGGCTATTGCGTGCTGAGTATATTCCTTTTCCATGTCTTTATCAACGTGGGAATGGTGCTCGGACTGACTCCTGTCATAGGAATACCGCTGCCTTTCTTCAGCTATGGCGGCTCAAGCCTATGGGGATTTACGTTCCTCCTCTTCATTTTCCTGCGTATTGATGCCGGGCGAAACCTCTTGAGAAACTGATGATTCCATTTGCTTGCGTTTTCTCTCCTGCCCGCTTTGATATGACATGATGAAGAGTATTGCCTGCCATCCTTTATAATCAAATTGATAACCTACTGCTACAACCTACTGCTAAACCTAAAATGAAACGTATCCTGACATTGTTTTCCCTTGCAATATCATTGCATTCGTGGGCACAGAAGAGTCCTGAACCGTCACAGATGGCACATTATTCCGGTGCGACCATAGCCAATCCTTACCGCCATGACGGAGGACTAAGCCCCATCGTCGGTGTCCACAACATCCAGATAATGCGTGCTGACAGGAGCAATCCCGACCCCTCAAGGCGCGTATTGCCGTGGACTTACAACCACCAGCCGATGATTTCCTTTTGGAAAGGACGCTTCTGGGTGCATTATCTCAGCAATCCCCAGAGCGAACATGTGCCACCTTCGGTCACATATATGCAGTCATCACGTGACGGATATACATGGACTGCTCCTGAAATACTGTTTCCAGAGTATGCCGTACCGGAGTGGTATGCAAAAGAAAAGGGCGGGGAAGCGCAGGATTTGTTTGACAGGAAGACTCTGAAAGCCGTCATGCACCAGAGGGTAGGGTGGTACGTATCGTCCGAGAAGACGGGCAGACGACTACTTGCCATCGGCAATTACGGCATCTGTCTCCATCCTAAGGACGACCCAAATGACGGCAACGGCATAGGAAGAGTAGTCAGAGAGGTAAGGGAGGACGGCACTCTCGGTCAGATATACTTCCTTTATTTCAATCATGACTTTGCAGGGAGGCAGACAGATTACCCGCTTTTCTCCAAGTCAAAGGACAGAGGTTTCCGGCAAGCTTGCCGGGAATTACTCTCCAATCCTCTCTACTGGATGCAGTTCGTGGAGGAGTGTGACAGAAACGATGCACGCCTTCCGCTCACGAATCCCTACAAGGCTTTCTCGTGGTATCGCCTCAATGACGACACCACGACGGTGGCTTTCTGGAAACATGCGCTGACATCGCAGAGCTATGACGGAGGAATGACGTGGACACAGCCGGTCAGCAGGGCGAAAGGTTTTGTCAATAGCAATGCAAAGATATGGGGACAGCGTCTTTCTGACGGCACTTTCGCCACCATATACAACCCCTCGGAGTATCGTTGGCCCTTGGCTTTATCTACCAGTAGTGACGGTATTGACTATACCACCCTCTCTCTTGTGCAGGGAGAGATAACGCCTATGCGCTACGGAGGCAACTACAAGAGCTATGGACCGCAGTATGTTCGCGGCATTCTTCCCGGCAATGGGATGCCTGATGACAGTGCGATGTGGGTGGCTTACTCAATGAATAAGGAAGATATATGGGTGGCACGCATACCTGTTCCCATACAGATGAGGGCGGTATGTGAGGCAGATGATGATTTCTCTGTGCCGGGAACGCTTGACAGATGGAATGTTCATTCGCTCGTTCTTGCTCCAGTCAGCGTGAGGGAAGGATGGCTTTCGCTCGGCGATGCTGACCCTTACGGCCATGCAAAGGCTGAGAAAGTCATACCGGAAACGCGTCTTCTTACCCTTGATTTCGACGTGCGTGCAGGGCAGAATGACCGTGGATGCCTGCAGATGGAGCTGACGGATGCCCACGGCGTGCCTTGTACGAGGCTGCAATGGCAGGATGATGGCAAGCTGATGATAAAGGTGGGAGCGAGATATAACACTGTCCTCTCACGCTATGAAGTAGGCAGAACCTATCATGTAAGTATGCAGGCAGACCTCGATAGCCGCACTGTCACCTTATGGATTGATGGAAAGAAGACGGGTCCGAAGATGCTTTTCTCCCCAGTTCAGTCTGTGACGAGGATTGTCTTCCGCACCGGAAGCCAACTGTTTACCCCGACACCAGACACTCCTGCCGACCGAATGCCTGGCGAAGACCTGCCCGAAAGGGAAGAGAAACCAGCCCTATACCTTATTAATAATATAAGGACTGCTGGCGGAGACGCTTTCGGAGACGTGAGGGAGAGAATGCACCGCTACGTGGATTATTTCAACACGATGGAGGATGAGAACATCGTTCAGGCAATACCCAATAGTCAGTCAAAGGCTTGGATGGACAGGAATATCCCGCTATTCGAATGCCCTGACAAGCAGATAGAGGAGATATATTATTACAGGTGGTGGACATTCCGCAAGGCTATCCGCCAGACTCCGAAGGGATATGTCATCAATGAGTTCCTTGTCAATCGTTCTTATGCTGACAAGTACAACATGATAGCTTGCGCCTTGGGGCATCATATCATGGAGGGACGATGGCTTCGTGATACTGCCTACGTCAGTCAGGATGTGGATGTATGGCTGCGGGGCGGAGAGAATGGCGGTCCGATGTATCGTCTCGACACTTTCTCCTCGTGGCTTCCGTACGCTATGTGGCAGCGTTCCAAGGTGCTTGGCACGGCGGAATGGATGAGAACGTACAACGATGACTTGCAGGAAGACATCCGAAGGTGGGAGAAAAGTAATGCGTATGGCGACGGACTCTTCTGGCAACGTGACGTGAAGGACGGCATGGAGGAGCAGATAAGCGGTGGAAGAAAGGTGAACAACCGCCGCCCTACCATCAATAGCTATATGTATGGCAACTACCGTGCCATGCAATGGCTCAATGACGGCATGGCAATAGCCGACTCTTTCCGCCTGAAAGCCGACTCGTTGAAGGCATGTGTCGAAAGAAAACTATGGAATGACAGGCTGCGGTTCTACGGTACGCTGACCACGTCAGACTCCCTTGCCGAGGTACGTGAGCTGATAGGTTATCTCCCTTGGTATGTCAATATGCCCGATGATGATGCTCGTCGCTTTGCTCCTGCATGGCGGCAACTGCTTGATGTCAAGGGTTTCGATGCTCCCTTTGGCATGACGACGGCGGAGAGACGGCATCCCTTGTTCCGCAAACGCTACAAGCCAGGGAAGCCGACCTGCGAATGGGACGGCGCTGTATGGCCCTTCGCTACTTCTCAGACGCTGACAGCCCTGCTCAATGTCTATGACAACTCGCCGTCGCTTGCTTCTGCCTTGCCCGACACGCTCTTCTTTCATCACATGAAACATTATACGGAGTCGCAGTATCGTCGTGGCAGACCGTACATAGGAGAGTATCTTGACGAGAAAGACGGGCAGTGGCTTATGGGTGACAGGGAGCGTTCGAGATACTACAACCACTCTACTTACTGCGACCTTGTCATCACGGGGCTGTGCGGTCTCCGCCCTTCGATGGAGGAAAAAGTCACCGTCCGCCCGCATATCCCTGACACATGGGACTATTTCCTCCTCGCCGACGTGCCCTATCATGGCAGGCTCGTCACCATAATATATGACAGATATGGCGACCGTTATCATTTGGGAAAGGGGCTCAGAGTCGTGGAATGCAACGGAAAAACAATAAAAATGTAACAAAATGTTGTTTTTTTTAACAAAATAATAGCGTATTTCATTTTTTTTTACTAATTTTGCAGCCGCACACTCCTATAGTTGTGTGGGATTGTGCGGGGCAACGATCTGTGGAAGTTGCATTATTTCAATGATTCAATGACAAATGGTACACTGACAGATTAACAGGATATTTAGTTTGCGGAGATACTTGACGGGAAGTCAATATCTGAGATAAAGCATGGAAATACGATATTTATACAACTATTAATTAATAAACAAGTTTAACAAACAAGAGTAATTATGAAAAGAAAACTAACTATGATGCTCCTGTGCCTCATGGGTTGGGTGATAGCCCTTGCACAGACAGCAATCAGCGGTACGGTAGTTTCTGCTCAAGATGGTGAGCCTATTATCGGTGCAGCCGTAAAGGTAAAGGGCTCTACACAGGGCGTCGTTACCAATCTTGAAGGACAATTCTTCATCAACGCAAAGGCTGGTGCTACTCTCGTATTCTCTTACGTAGGTATGCAGACCAAGGAAGCTGCTGCCAAGGATGGTATGAAAGTTCAGTTGGCCTCTGATGACCAGATGCTCGAAGAGGTTGTGGTAACTGCTATGGGTATCACTCGTTCTAAGAAATCCCTTGGTTATGCTTCTCAGGATTTGAAAGAGGGAGAGCTCAGCACAAAGGGTACAAGTTCACTTGCAAATGCAATACAGGGAAAACTCACAGGTGTAGATATTCGCCAGTCTTCTGGTGCTCCTGGTGCTTCTTCTCAGATTGTGATCCGTGGTGCACGTTCTTTTGATGGTAACAATCAGCCATTGTATGTTATTGATGGTATGCCTATAACAACAACAGCAGACTTTGATACTGGTAGTTCTGTAACAGGTGCAAATATTTCTGACCGTACTATTGATATTAATCCTGATGACATTGAGAGTATTAATGTGCTTAAAGGACAAGCTGCTTCTGCACTTTATGGTATTCGTGCCTCTAATGGTGTTATAGTTATTACGACAAAGCGTGGAAAGGCTGGTCAGAGTAAGCCGCAGATTGTACTCAATACAAATATTAGTGCACAATCAATGTCACGTAAATTTGAGCATCAAACGGTATATGCACAAGGAAATGATGTCAGCGCATATGATCCAACATCTTCTATGACTTGGGGACCAAAGATTGAGAATTTGGCAAATGATCCAACATATGGAGGTAATGTGAACAATTCATATACTCAGAATGGGGCAGATTTGCATAAAGGTCAGTATTATAACCCGAAGCGTGTGGCTGCTGGTCTTGATGGCTGGACAACTCCAGAAATTTATGATAATCTTTATGATTATTTACAGACTGGTTGTACAGAGAATACTACTCTCAGCATATCTCAGGCTGTTAATAATGTAAACTATTCATTCTCTCTCAGTAACTCTCATCAGGATGGTATCATTCCTTCTACAGGTATGGACCGTTGGGGAGGTCGTGGTATTGTAGATTGGACGATAAATAATGAGTGGAAGACAGGATTTTCAGCTAACTATTCTTCTAATAAGATTACAAGTGCCCCTGGTGCAAATAGCGGTATCATGAATGTACTTTACTCTTGTCCAGCAGAGTATAATCTAAAGGGAATCCCTTATTGCTCACCAACCGATCCGACAAAGCAAATACTTTTCCGCTCAACGTCATTTAATAATCCCTATTGGTGGTCTGCAAATGATGAATATGGACAGCACACAAACCGTTTCTTTGGAAATGCTTATGCAGAGTTCTCTCCAAATATCGGTCTTGATGGCTTTACTTTGAAGTTCCGTGAGCAGGCTGGTGTTGATATTTGGACATCAGACTATTCTATTATTGCAGAAGTCGGTTCTGCGTATAATACCAAGGGCGAGATAGAAAACTATGGCTCACAGCATAATGTTTTCAACAATACATTCACAATCAACCTTGATGGTCGTTTTGGTACTGACAATAAATGGGGCTTGAATGTTCTGCTCGGTAATGAGTTTAATGAAGAGAATACTCGTGTTTGGGATTACGATGGAGTAAATCTTAATTTCTATGGATTCCCTGTAATCGGCAATGCAACATCTTATACAGCGACTGAATACACTCGTAAGGAACGGAATGTTGGTTTCTTTGGTAGTGTAGCGGTAGATTGGGATAGTCAGCTTTTCTTGACAGTAACAGGTCGTAACGACTACGTTTCAACCATGCCTCATGGAAGTCGTAGTTTCTTCTATCCTTCTGTGTCTCTCGGTTGGGAGTTTACTAAACTTTCAGCATTTGAGAATCAGGATATTCTCTCTTATGGTAAATTGCGTGCATCTTATGCTCAGGTAGGTCAGGCAGGTACATATTACGATAGTTTCTATTATACTCCAAGTTATGGAGATGGTTTCTATGCTTATACTCCAGTAAGTTATCCTCTTCCAAGCGGCACATCAGCGTATGCACCGTATTACATTCTTTATGATCCTGACTTGAAACCTCAGAATACAACTAACTGGGAAACTGGACTTGATCTCGCATTCTTGAATGGACGTATCAAATTAAACTATACTTACAGTTATCAGAATGTTAAAGATCAGATTTTCTCTGTTCCGTGTGACCCAACCTCTGGTTATCAGTATATGATGACAAATGCTGGTCGCATGAAGACAAATTCACACGAGATTTCTCTTAATGCTGCAATAGTTCAGACTAAGGATTGGGATGTAAATCTTGGTGTAAACTGGACGAAGGTCAAGAATGAAGTTGTAGAACTGGCTGAGGGTGTAGAGTCAATTATGCTTGGTGGATTCGTTGAACCACAAATTCGTGCTCAGGCTGGATGTACATATCCTAATATTTATGGATATGCTTTCCAGCGTACAGATGATGGTCAACTTCTTCTTCTTGAGGGTCTCCCACAGGCTACTTCAGAAAGTGTTGACCTCGGTAATTGTGCTCCTGATTGGACTATGGGTCTTAATTTCTCTGCTCGCTGGAAGCGTCTTTCTCTTGATACGACATGGAGTTGGCAGAAAGGCGGTAGGATGTATCATGGAACAAACATGGTGATGAATTTCTTCGGTGCTACTAATGAATCGCTTCCTTACCATGAGGGTACAATGGTTGTAGATGGAATTGATGTAGCTACAGGTCAGAAGAATACTATCGAGGTAAGCAAGCAAGATTATTATCAGGCTTACTACGATGTTACAGAAGCAGGAGTTTATGATACAAGTTTCTTCAAACTGCGTGATCTTACTTTGACTTATGACCTTCCGAAATTCCTTGGTCTTGATGTTTCTGTTTATGGTTTTGCTCGTAATATACTTATTTGGGCTAAACTTCCAAACTTTGATCCTGAATCTTCACAGGGTAACGGAAACATGTCAGGTTACTTTGAGCGTTTCTCTGTTCCTGCAACAAAGAGTATCGGTGGAGGTTTGAAGATTACATTCTAATATAAAATAATAGACCTAAAAATATTGACTATATGAAAAAGTATATATTATTGGCAATGTCTGCCGTAGTCTTTGGTTTCACCTCTTGTTCTGAGGATGAAATGGACAAGGTGAATGTTAATAATCAAAACCCTTCCTCTGCTCTTGTTTCGGCAAACCTTCAGATTACGGATGCAATAATGTCAACAGCATTTTCAACAGTATCTGGTGATTATGCTTTCTATACTTCATCGCTCACAGAACAATTGTTTGGTACTGGAAACAATCAGTTGAAGAATGCAGAACTTCGCAAGGCTGGTGAACTTGCAGCTCCAAGTACTTTCAATAATGTCTGGAACGGTACATACGGAAATCTTCTTAATATAAAGGAGATGATTGACAAGGTTAATAATGGCACCGCTAATAGTGGTGGTATGTATGATGTCCTTGGTGCAGCACAGGTTCTTTGGGTTGTCAATTTTGGCATACTTACAGATATGCACGGAGATATACCTTATTCAGAAGCATTACAGGGAGCTGCAAATATGAGTGCGAAGGCTGATTCTCAGGAGGATGTGTATAAAGCATTGCTTGCAACTATAGATGATGCTATTGCAAATCTTGAGAAAGCTCAGGGACTCTCAAATATCAAGAATGTAGATATTGCTTTTGCTGGTAATATGCAGAAATGGCTTGCTACTGCTTATGCTGTCAAGGCACGTTATCTGATACATCAGACCTGTGTTGATTCTCAGGCTGCACAGAAATCACTTGCTGCTGCGCAGAAAGCTCAGGAACTCGGGTTTAGTGGTTTTACTGTGACAGAGTTTAATGGTGTAACATGTGATAATCCATGGTCTGCATTTGTTTGGAGTCGTGGTTATACAGCACCATCTAAAACTGTAACAGACCTTATGGGTGATGCAGATCCACGTATTTCTGTATATTGTTATGATGAAAATCCAACTGACGTCGTAGCTACTCCAGGAGATGAAGATGCAGCTATAGAAAGCTTTACATGGTGCTATCCATCAATCTATGATTCTGGTTCACAGCCAGTTCATATTATGAGCGCTCATGAACTTTATTTTATCATGGCAGAGGCAAAACTTCGTCTTGGTCAGGATGCTACTGAAGAATTTCAAAAGGCGGTTGCAATTTCTGTAGATGAGTGGTTACAGTATGCATCATTTGATGTGACTGGTGCAGAGGGACAGGAATATGCAGAGTCTCTTGGAACTCCAGATCTTAGGAAAGTGTTTGTGCAGAAATACATTGCTGGTGCTATTGACGAGCAGGTAGAGACTTACAATGATATTCGTCGTTGCATGGGAATGGGAGAGACATACATAAACATGACTAACCCAAGGAATATTCAGGGCGGATTGAATCGTTGGCCTTATCTTCTTCCTTATGGTCAGAGTTCACTTGTGTCAAATCCAAGCCTCAAGGAAATTGCTGGTGATGGTACATATATTTACCAAAAGAATTGCTGGCTCTTTGGAGGTAAGTAATATTTGATTTCAATATAACTAATGTATAAAAAAAGTGAGTCTCCCACAAAGGAGGCTCACTTTTTTATGTGTCCTTTTTTTTGAAGTCTCAATAATTCTTGTTATCTTTGCACTCGATCGGCAGATGTCATGCGTTAGTTTTGAGGCAACTGTCATCCGGTTGCTATACGGCTACTTTCTTTATAGATATATTTAACATAAAACGCATATATGAAACGAATAACACTATTATCAATGATTGCAACAACAATCACGCTCGGCGGATGCAAGTCGCAGGACAATGCCAACGTTGAGGCTGTCACGGAGAAGCCTGCAAGCAGCAATGCGCTCATGGCAAAGAGTAATAACAAGCACGCCATCGAGTCGTTCGACAAGATTACCATCGACAACTACCGTGAGGCTTTCCTCGACGGTATGGCAAAACAGACGGAGCGTATCAAGGCGATTATCGACAACCCTGCCGCTCCTACTTTCGCCAATACCATCGTGGCACTGGAAAAGAGCGGTGAGGAACTCGAACGCGCCGAGGGTACGTTCTATCCGCTTTCCAGCAGTAATTCCACGCAGGAGATACGTGACCTCTCCAAGGAGATGTCGCCCATGTTCTCAAAGCATGGTGATGCCATATACATGAATCCCGACCTCTTCAAGCGTGTCAAGACGGTGTATGATGACATGGACAGCACGCAACTGACGCATGAGCAGATGAAAGTGGTGGAGAAGATATACAAGCAGTTTGAGCGCAACGGTGCAAATCTCTCCGATGCCGACAAGGCAAGGCTCAGCGAACTGAATCAGGATTTCCGCCCTGCAGCTTCAGTTCTCCAACAACCTCCTGCATGAGACCAACAACACGTTCGTCACCGTGGAAAGTCTTTCCGAACTCGACGGTCTTCCGCAGGCAGACATAGAGCGTGCAGCGCAGATGGCTGAGGAACAGGGACAGAAAGGCAAGTGGATGTTCAACATGCAGCGTGCTTCCTGCAACCCCGTGCTGCAGTATTGCAAGAACCGCGAGTTGCGCCGCAAGGTGTATGATGCTTATTGCAACCGCGGCAATCAGGGCAACGAGTGGGACAGCAAGGAGATATGCGCCCGCCTTGTCCGCCTGCGTTTGGAGCGTGCAAAGCTCATGGGCTTCGAGACTCCGGCAGCACAGATTCTCGACACCCGCATGGCAAAGAAGCCAGAGGCAGTATATAAACTTCTTGACCAGATATGGACTCCTGCCGTGAAGAAAGCGAATGAGGAGCTGGCTGACATCCGTGAGGAGATGAAGAAGGATGGTCTCGACTGCGAACCCGAGGGTTGGGACTACCGCTATTACTCCGAGCGTGCAAGAAAGGCGAAGTTTAATTTCGACGAGAGCAAGCTCTCCGAATATCTTGAGATAAACAATGTGCTGAAAGGCGTGTTCTATTGTGCCAACAGGCTCTATGGCATTACTTTCAAGGAGGTGACCCCGGAGCTGCCTTCCTATGAGAAGACGGCGCAGGCCTGGGAGGTGTATGACAGGGACAGCAGTCTCCTTGCCGTGTTCTACAGCGATTATTTCCCCCGTACCAGCAAGCGTGCGGGAGCGTGGTGCACGTCGTTCCGCGGTCAGAAGTACGAGAACGGCAAGCGTGTGGAGCCTGTCGTGGTCAATGTGTGCAGCATGACTCCTGCCACGGGCGACATCCCTGCACTGCAGTCAGTGGATAATGTCACCACGATGTTCCATGAGTTCGGTCATGCCCTGCACTCTTTCATGCGTGACGTCCACTATCAGAGCGTGGCGGGAGTGGAGCGTGACTTCGTGGAACTGCCTTCACAGATTAACGAGCACTGGGCTTTCGAGCCGGAGGTGCTTGACGTTTATGCCAAGCATTACAAGACGGGTGAACCTCTTCCCAAGGAGTTGCTGGAGAAATACGAGGCTGCCAGCAAGTATGGTCAGGGCTTCGCTACCGTAGAATACCTTGCCGCATCGTATGTGGATATGGATCTTCACGTCTTGACGGAGGTGCCGGAGAACTTCGACGTGATGAAGTTTGAGGAGCAGAAACTTGCCGAGCGCGGCATTCCCCGTCAGATACAACCCCGCTATCGTGTGACGAATTTCTCTCATACCATGGGAGGTGGCTACACGGCAGGCTACTACAGCTATATATGGGCCGAGGTGCTTGATGCCGATGGCTTCGAGGCATTCAAGGAGACGGGCGACATCTTCAATCAGGATGTGGCTGAGAGATTCCGCAAGTACGTCCTCACTCCCGGCGGTATCGACGACGGCATGACTATGTACCGCAACTTCCGTGGTGCAGAGCCAAAGATTGACGCATTGCTCCGCAACCGTGGCTTGGATTGATAAAGTTATGCGGTTATAAGGTTATACGGTTATGCGGTTTTACGGAGGTCTGTGAGGGCTGTCGGTATATTCCGCATAACCGCAAAACCGCATAACCGCAAAACCGTAAAAATAGGATGTGTTATCTATCCAATAACTGTTTTAGGAAATCTGTTGCTTTGTCTATACGAATATTGTTGGTGAAGTCTTCTTCTTTCAGCATCTCATCGATGGCTGTTCCATTAAACTGGGCAACACCTCTTGTATTTCTCCCAGCCCAGTGGAACTGAAGAATGGTATTATCTATCAGTTTCTCATGGTACACGGAACATAATATGGTCTTGAAAATGGATTTTTCATCAATACCTATGAAAAAATTATCAAAGTATACCTTTCTTTGAGCATTCAATTTTGGAAGATGCCCGCCTATGGGGAGATGGATATGATTTTCAACTACAAAAAGGCAACCACTATTTTCTTGCAGAGATTAAGGGAGTCAGAGAACAAAGTGGTTCTGTCAGACTTACACAAAATGAATTTAATAAGGCAACTGAATTTACAGAGGACTTCTTTCTTGTTGTTGTAAGCAACTTAAACAACATCCCCAAGTTGAATTGTATTCGGAATCCAATTGGAAATATAGATTTTGTATATCAAGAGGCGCATACTATATCAAAGAATTATATAACCAACAGCATAAAGTGGTAAATAATGAAAACAAGAAGATTTTGTCCACATTGTGGTCGGCCTTTACGAAAATCATCTTTAGGAAAAAGTGAAAATAAATACTCTTTTCAATGCTTTGCATGTGGTGAGGATTTTTATAAGTTCGAGGTTTTACGAAAGAAAGATTTGCCATCTGTATTGGCAATCCGACAACTTGTATTAAAAAAGGCTTCCAATAATAATGAAAACATCATTCATTGTATGCGCAAGCCATATCCCAAAGTTTGTAATTATTAAACATCTGTATTGTGGGTAAGAAATTCGAAATAAGAAATAGTACAGCTGAATTTCTCATATTCCAAGTTGAGGGACAAGAGAAAGGTGTACAGGTCGTATATCAAGATGAAACAATATGGGCAACCCAAAAAGCCATTGCGGAATTATTTGATGTAAAAGTTTCAACTGTAAATGAGCATCTTAAGAACATTTTCAAAGATGGAGAACTGCAAGAAGAAGCAACTATTCGGAAAATCCGAATAGTTCAACAGGAGGGGAATCGTCAAGTTGAGCGTGCACCACATTTTTACAATCTTGATGCAATAATCTCTGTCGGTTATAGAATATCTTCAATTAGAGCTACACAATTCCGGCAATGGTGTACTTATATACTAAGACAATTTTCCATTAGAGGGTATGTTATAGACAAAAAACGTATGGAGAATGGTTCTTTTATAGGTGAAGATTACTTTGAGCATCTACTTGCTGAGATTAGAGAAATACGTTTAAGCGAACGCCGTTTTTATCAGAAATTGACAGACATTTATGCAACATCAATAGATTACAATAAAGATGCTCCAACGACTCGTTTGTTCTTCAAAAAGGTACAGAATAAAATGCATTATGCAGTACATGGACATACGGCAGCAGAACTTATTGTTGAGCGTGCCAATGCCCAAAAAGAATATATGGGATTGACAACATGGGAAAATGCACCTAAAGGAAAAATAGTTAAGCCAGATGTGAGTATCGCCAAAAACTATTTGAAAGAGACGGAATTGCAAGATATGGGAAAACTTGTCAATGCAGTTTTAGATATGGCTGAACGTATGGCTAATAGACATATTCCTATGACAATGGAAGATTGGGCAAAACGTATAGACATAATTCTTGAAGCTGGCGGTGATAATATACTCCGAGATGCAGGCAAGGTAACTGCAGAATTTGCAAAATTATTTGCAGAATCTGAGTTCGAGAAATATAGAGTTATACAAGACAAACTTTTTCAATCTGATTTTGATAAATACAATGATGACAACAAATTACCATTTGAAAAGTAGTACAGATGCCACAAAAGGGTGAAATCAGAGCGGCTAAGAACACTTTATATGACAAGTATCATCGTTTCATAAGTGCGAATACTCCCACAAAGTCAAAATTGGATACAACCCGAATGCTTCACAAGGTACTGAATGTATTTGCATATTCAGAGATGATGCCTGGTAGCAACTGCAAATTGCAAAACTGGGGAGACCTCATGTAAAATAAGGTTAATTGGCGTGATGAATATACAGGTAAAGAGAAAACAAAGACACGAAATGAAGCTAAAGCACATGATACGGATGATATAAATGCAAATTTCTATATAGATTATCAGGTCAATAAAGCGATTAAGAATGTTAAGCGTCAGCAAGGAGACACAAGTGAAGTTCATGATGGATTGGCTACTGGTATAGCAACAGAGGTTCACCATATATTCCCGAAATCACAGTTCCCGATGATTGCCTCATATTATGAGAACTTGATTTTGTTGACAAGTAGTCAGCACAGACAAAAAGCTCATCCTAAAGGTAATACACAAGTGGTAAACAAAGACTACCAACTTACATGTCTTATGGCAAAGTCACAAACGATAGAAACTTCACTCAATGAGGGAGATAATTTCTACCGTAAGGAGTCGTTCGTCGGCGTAATAAATACAGGATTGACAGAACATTTAGACGAAACCTTAACATTTGCGGAGATACGCAAATTTCTTGTAGCGAAGTGTTTGACCTTTTAAGACCTAACTTAAAGATATTACCCCAGTTCGGGATAAAGTATCGATTATTTGTATATGAAGACAGTGTCACGAATCCTCTTCTCGTGCCATTAAGCATGGGCTATATATAAAGAAAAGAAAGAGTCACTTCTGCTTTTAGAACAATGAAAGTTGCTTTGTATCTTCGATGCAGTATCCTTGCAGAGAGGCTATCCACATTTCCTCTCCAGAAATCAAGAGTCAGGCAGTTATATGTGAAGACAGTGTCACGAATCGCCAACTTATCCCGAACTGGGGTAGTTGTTTGCGCTGTTATGTAGAAGAAAACATAAAAAACCACCTTTGTGTCGTACAGGTCTCTTCGAGCCCTTGATGTAAAGTCTCAGGCTGGCATTGACAAGTCTCCCTGTCGGTCGGTTTGTCAATGCCAGCCCGCCCCTTTCCATCAGCCTTCGGCTTTTGTACGACACAAAGGAAAAAACAAGGAAAAACACTTGGCGTATGGTTGTTGGTTTTGGGTTGTAGGTTTTTGGTTAATAATGCTTGTCTAATGGAGGATTCTCAAGAGTCAAGACTAATCAACCCAAAACCTATAACCCACAACCTACAACCCGCCCCAACGGTTTTTCCTGTTTTTTCTTTTGATGTCTTTGTATCTGTATGTGCACAGCGTACCGAAAGTCGAAGTGTAACGGAGACTTACAAGGACGCATGCACTTACAGATACGGAAGATGCGAAGCAGCTTCCAAAGGAAAGACATCAAAAGTGGTTTTTATTGTTTTCTTCAACATAATATCAAAACAACTGATGACTGAGATCATCATTGCTCATCTGGCTTATTGAAAACGTTTGGAAATAAAGATTTATTCTCTGAATACGGAACTCTTAACTGGACACCCTAATTATTAACCAAAGATCGACAACCGACAACCAAGTACTACAACCCATAAGCAGGTACTACAACCGACAACCAATTACGCCAGGGTATGCGAGTCAATGTATTCCTGCACGGCGTTCTTGTATGTGTCGGAGACGGAGATGATGTTGTCGCCTATGACAAGTCTCATGCGGTCGATAGCGTTCACTTTTGGCATGTGGACTATGAACGAGCGGTGGACTCGCAGAAACTCCGGTGAGGGCAGGAATTCTTCTATTGTCTTCATGTTCATAAGGCTCATGATGGGTTTCCCTTCTCCCTCAATGACTATCTTCACGTATTCCTTTACTCCCTCTACATAGAGTATGTCGTCGAGGTTGATGCGAAGCAGCTTGTAGTCGCTCTTTACGAAGATAATCCTGTCGCGTGAGTAGGTTTCTGCCTTTGTGAGGTCAATATGCCGCTTCAGTGCTTTGTCTGCCGCCTTGACGAATGTTTCGTATGATATGGGCTTCAGCAGATAATCTACGGTATTTACCTTGAAACTGTCCACTGCATAGCGGTCGAAGGCGGTGGTGAATATCACCATTACCTCTGGGGGGAGGATGGTGGCAAACTCTATTCCGCTGAGTTCCGGCATCTGTATGTCGAGAAAGAGCAGGTTGATATTTGTGGAGCGTAATGCCCGCATTGCGTCTATCGCATTGTTATATACTCCGACAAGGTTGAGAAAGGGTGTCCTTTCAGCATATCCAGCAAGCAGTTGTGCTGCCAGGGGTTCATCGTCTATTATTGCGCAGTTGAGGTTCATTTTTTTTCTTTTTTTCTCTTCGACCAGGTCGAAGAGCACCGTGGTGGCTTCTGTTTTTGTTTTTGTTTTTGTTTTTTTTGTTTCTACCATAGTGTTATTTCGGAGTGGTACATTCCGTCTGTCTTATCGACTCCGTATGTCCATCTGTAATGTCCTTGATAGGTGGCGTTGAGTCGTTGCTGTACTTGCACCAGTCCTATGCCGTGCCCACTCCTGTCTGCATCTGTTTTGGGGAAGTTGCTGTTTGCCACGTGACACCTTACTATCCGTCCTTCTCTGTCGGGGTATTCCCCGCTGTCATTGTCTGTGGAGGTGACAGAAATATGAATAAATGAAGGCTCTGTGGCACTGACACCATGCTTGAATGCGTTCTCGACTAAGGAGATAAACAGCAGCGGAGCTACCGTCGTAGTGTCGTCGGGAGGTATGGAGATGTTTATCTTTACCTTGACGTTGGCAGGCAGACGCAGCCGCATGAGTTCGATATATGACTGTATGAAGTCGCATTCCTGCTTGAGACTGACCATTTGCTCCTGACTGTCGTATAGCATGTGGCGCAGGAGTTGTGAGAGTTGAATGATAGCCTCTTGCGCTCTTTCTGTGCTTATAGCCGTAAGAGCGTAGATGTTGTTTAGGGAATTGAGCAGGAAATGTGGTGATAATTGGAAACGCAGTCCCCTCAGTTCCGCCTCTCGCTTTGCTACCTCTGCTTCCTGACTCAGTTGTATCTGTCGTTGTGCGTGTTGAGTCATCCTCAGACTGAGGGCAAGGAGTGAAGAGAGAAGGAGATTGAAGCCATCGCGCAACATCATCAGTGTGCGGAAACTGATTGTTATTTCTGTATTGTGTGGTGGTTTCCATGAGAGTTCTGTTGTCATATAGCGTATCTCATAATGGCGAAATATCATGATTATAATAGCCATGAAGATTATGAGTGCAACGTTTATGACAACAAATCGCTCTCTGTTCCCTTTCTCTATCATTCTTGGCACGAGCCAGAGGTAGTTGATATAGAAGACGGCAATCATTGCTACCGACATTACGCTTTTGAACAGATAAAGGGTCAGGGTGAGCCTTTCGTCCGGTCTTACGAACATCATCGGTATGAGTATGACGGCGAGTATGGCGCAGATGTGTATGGTGTTCTTTCTGCTTGGGAGTAGGGACATGGTTTTGTTGTTTTGTTGTTTAGTTGTTTGGTTGTTTAGTTGATTGTTTTTTTTGCATGGCTGACAAAGATTTCTCCAAGAGAAAGACAAATTATATAGCCAAACAACAAAATAACAAAACAACCAAACAACCAAACAACATGAAAATCATTCATATCTTATAGCCTCGATGGGGTCCATTCTTGCTGCCTTGCGAGCGGGGAAATATCCGAAGCCTATGCCTATGATGGTGCATACGATGAAGCTGACCACGATGCTCCATCCTGGCACGCTGGTCGGAAGGTGGAAGACGGCGTTGGCAAGCATGGCTGTCAGTTCGCCAAGCAGTATGCCCAGCACGCCGCCTGTCAGCGAGATAATGATTGATTCGATGAGGAACTGGTTGCTGATGTCGATGCCGCGTGCTCCGACTGACATTCTCAGTCCTATCTCCTTTGTTCGCTCCGTCACGCTGACGAGCATGATGTTCATGATGCCGATGCCTGCCACGAGCAGGGAGAAGGCAGCTGCCACCACGAGGATGATGGTGACGGTGTCCATCGTTGATGACATGGTCTCCATCATTTCCTGCTGGCTTCTGATGGTGAAGTCGTCGCTGTCGCCTGACGTGTCCTTTATCTTGTGGTTGTTGCGGAGTATGCCAGTCAGTTCTTCTATTGCCTCTTCGCTCAGTTCTTCCGTGATGGCGGAGCAGTTGATGGAGGAGAAATATGTCTGTGCGGCGATGCGTTTCATCACTGTGGTGTAGGGTGCTATGATGACGTTGTCCTGGTCCATGCCCCAGTTGTTGTAGCCTTTTGACTTGAGTACGCCGCAGATGCGGAAGGGAATGCTCTTGAAACGTATTGTCTTGCCTATGGGGTCGCCGCCGTTGGGGAAGAGGTCATCAACGATGGTCTTGCCCACGATGCAGACTTTTGCATTCTTTTTTACGTCCTCTTCGGTGAATGCCACACCCTCTTCCACCTCCCATTGCTTGATGTCGAGGTAGTCGAGTGACTCGCCGTAGATGGTCGTGTTGGTGTTGTTGGCACCATATATTGCCTGTCCGCTTGCCGTTACCTCGGGCGAGACGTATGTGATGTATTTCTTCTCCTGCAGTATCGTCTCATAGTCGGCTATCTTCAGCGTCTGCATGGAGGACGGGTCTTGTCTCACTCCGCCCATCATGTCGGCACCGGGACGCACCATTATGACGTTGGTTCCCATCTGCGAGATGTTCTTTCTGATGCTCTCCTTGCTTCCCTGTCCTATCGCCATCATCACTATCACGGCGGCAACGCCGATGATGATGCCGAGCATGGAGAGAAACGAGCGGAACGCATTGTTCGCTATTGCGCGAAATGCTATCTTCAATAGGTTTACTATATTCATGTCGTGAGGTGTTACTGGTCGTTGGGTATGGGCAGTGCCGCAAGGGCTTCGGCTGCAGAGAGGATGTTGTCATTCTGCACATCCTCGCGTATCAGTCCGTCGCGGAGCATGATGTTGCGGCTGGAATACTGCGCTATCTCGGGGTTGTGGGTGACGAAGATGATGGTTCTTCCCTCGGCGTGAAGCCGCTGGAAGAGCACGAGCATCTCGAAGGAGGTGCGGGTGTCGAGGTTTCCCGTGGCCTCGTCGGCGAGGATGACGGCGGGATTGTTCACCAATGCCCTTGCTATTGCCACGCGTTGCATCTGTCCTCCCGACATCTGGTTGGACTTATGGTAGAGCCTGTCGCCCAGTCCTACCTGCTGCAGGGCATTGATGGCAGCCTCTCTGCGTTGTCTTGCGTTGTATTCACTATTGTACATTAATGGCAGTTCTACGTTCTCCACCGATGTGGTTTTTGCCAGAAGGTTGTAGTTTTGGAACACGAAGCCAATCTTCCTGTTCCTCAGTTTTGCCCTTTGGCTTCGCTTCATCTGCCTGACGCTGATGCCGTCGAGGTAGTATTCTCCGGAGGTGGGCGTGTCGAGACAGCCTAACTGATTGAGCAATGTTGACTTTCCTGAGCCCGAAGTGCCCATGATGGTGACAAACTCGCCCTCGTATATCTTGAACGAGACACCGCGCAGGGCGTGAACCGTCTCTGAACCGACGATGAAATCACGCTTCACGTTGTCGAGTTCTATTACTACTTTTCTCTTCTCTTCCATGGTGTTTACTCCTTCTTGGCGTCCTTGTTCTTGTTCTTTCCCGGAGGACCTGGCATGAAAGGATTGCTCTCTCCGTTCTCATTTCCAGGACCTGCGCCTGGCATTCCTATGGCATTGCAGCCAATAATCACGATGTCACCCGGCTTTACTCCTCCTGTTATCTCGGTCATGGCACCATTGCTGATACCTGTTTCTACAGCGATGGCACGTATAGTCTGCCCTTGTTTCACCCATACCTTGTCTTTTCCCTGGCAATCGGCAATCGTTTCGCCAGGCTGAAGCATGGATTCTGTCGGCGTGAAGCGGAGGGCTTTCACGGGGACGGCGCACACGTCGGCTTTCTCGTTGGTGATGATGGTGACGTTGGCAGTAAGTCCCGGCTTCAGTTTCAAGTCGGCATTGGGAGCAGAAATGACCACTTCGTAGGTCACCACATTGTTTGTCGTGGTGGCAGCCTGACGCACTTGTGTTACGTTTCCATGGAAGACATCGTCGGGATAGGCATCTACGGTGAACGTTACCTTGTCCCCTTCTTTCACTTCCGCTATGTCAGCCTCGTCCACGTCGGCGACTACCTGCATATTGGTCAGGTCCTGTGCGATGGTGAAAAGCTCCGGGGTGTTGAAACTTGCTGCCACCGTCTGACCCTCTTCGACGGTTTTGCTGAGCACTATGCCGTCGATAGGCGAGGTGATGGTGGCGTATCCGAGGTTCGTCTGTGCCCGTGCCACGCTCTGCTGTGCCGTCTTTACCGACTCTACGGAGCGGTCATAACTCAGTTTTGCGCTCTCGTATTCGTCCGTGGAGACAAGTCCTTTGTCGTAGAGAGTCTTGTAGCGTTGATAGTTACTGCGCTGATACTGCATATCGCTCTGTGCTGAAGAGAGATTTGCTTTTGCGGTATTCAGCTCGGAAGTGAGGTTGGTGCGGTCGAGTTCTGCTATCACCTGTCCTTTCTTCACCGTGCTGTTGTAATCTACGTAGAGCTTGCTGACGATGCCGCTGACCTGCGTACCCACGGTGACGCTGGTGACAGGTTCGATGGTTCCCGTAGCCGTGACGCTGTTGGTGATGGTCGTTGTCTGCACTTTGGCGGTCTCAAAACTTATTTTCGCTTCTTTCTTTCCGCCAATGAAGAAGAAGGCTGCGATGCCGATGATTGCTATTGCCGCTACGGCGATGATAATATTTTTTTTCATTTGTGGTTTCTTTTTGTGTTTTTGTTTTTTTTGTGTTTTAGTTGTTTAGTTGTTTGTCTTCGACTCATTTGAGCCACACCCAACCAAACAACCAAACAACTAAACAACCAAACAACACCTCCTCACTCTCCCCTCTGGTAAAACTCCAGCATCTTGATGTTGAGGATTGCCATATATTTGCTTTGCAGTTCGCTCTGACGTGCGGAGAGCAGGCGGTTCTTGCCTTCCTGCAACTCTACGATGTTTTTCAGTCCGAGGCGGAACTGTTCGCTCAAAAGGTCGTAACTCGCTTCCGCACTTTCCGTGCTCACCTTCGCAGCCTTGTATTGCACCTGCTTGTTCTCCGCCTGAATCCAGTAGTTTTCCAGCGTACTGTAGAGCGAGATGCGCTTCTCCTCAAGGTCAAGGAGGGTCTGTTGCCGTGACAGTTCCGCTTTGTTGACGGCAGTGCGCTTCTGCCTCTGGTCGATGATAGGCACGCTGATGCTTACTCCCGCACCGAGACTGAAGTTCTGCTTCGCCTGATTACCCCAGCTTTCATTGCCCATACTCGTAGTATTCGTGCCCGCACTGGCATTGACTCCCACAGTAGGCAGACTCTGCGCCTTGGCTATCTTACTGCTTATCTCGCTACTTTCAAGTTGGAGAGCGAGGCTCTTAAACTCAGGACGGTTTTTCAACGCATTCTCATAGACAGATTGTAAGGCGGGTATCTCTGCCGTCGCCATGGCATCAGAGGCTTCAAAGCCTGCAATGGAGAACTCCTCCGCATCGGTAATCTGCAGCAACTGCTTCAACTGCCGTTTGTAATTCCTTACTTCACTCTCCGCCTGCACCACGTTATATTCGTCCTGTGCCCTCTGAGCGGTCAGTTGCATAAGGTCTGCCTTGCTCATCTTGCCCACTTCCTGCATTTCCTTGCCGCGGTTTTCATTTACGATTGCCGCTTCGAGAGCCGCTTTCTGCACAGCCACATTCTCCTCTGTATATGCTATCTGTACGTAATACTGGGCTATCTGCTCCTCGATGTTGCGTGCCGTCGTGATGGAGTCGTACGCATTCTGCTCGACAGCGAGGCGGTTCAGCTTCACTTGGTTTACGTTCCTGTTACCGTTCCATACCGTCCAGTTGCCTGCGACGGAGTAAGAACCGTTGTAATACACCTTTTCTACTCCCGACTGCACGTAGCCATTTGACACCGTAGCCTGTCCTGCGTTAGGCCAGGGACGATAGTTGACGTTCTGGTTTGTCGAGAGACTGAGTGACGGCAGCAGCTGTGCCTTGGACGCAAGCAGTTCCTCTCTGTTCATCTGTCCCTGCAGGGACGACTTCTTCAGCGAGATATTGTTCTGCGCTGCATAGTCGATACATTCCTGCAAGCTCCATTTCTTCTGCGCTCCTGCACACATGAGAGCACCCGAAAGTACCGCCGTGAGAATTGTTTTCAATGTTATGTTCATAGTCGTTATCATGTGTTTCATCGGCAAAAGTAGCGATTTTGCAGATAAGAGGCAAGCCTTTTATATTCTTTTCACTACGTTTTGACTTGATTTTCTGTCCGTTTCTTGCATTTTAACGTACATTAACTCCGGCGGTAACTACTCAGGTAGGTTTGCCGTACTCATATTATGACGAAACAATAGCAGCTT